>DASWQK010000583.1:0-2407 GCA_036403735.1 Pyrinomonadaceae bacterium | reverse complement strand
TTTGTTTTGATTCAGGCCTGAGCGGCTGATGGCGTTAACGACTAAGCTCGTTTTATCGCCGAACTCCGGCGGCACCGCGCCCGTGATCACTTCGATAGACTGGATGGCATTTACGGGCAATTGCGTAGAGAAGATCTTGCTCTGCTGATCAGAGATCGGCTGGCCATCGAGAGATATGTTTGATTCAAAGTGATCGCCCAGAGGATGAAATCCACCGTTCGAATCAGCCGCGACGCCGCCTGATGACAAGGTGACAACAGTGCTCAAGCCGCTACCTGGATCCCCAGCTGGCAATTTGTCGATTAGATTCCTGTCAACGTCCACGTGAGCTGTCGGGTCGTTTTCAATAACTGCTGAGGCGTTCGACGAGATGTCGACGACCGCCGTTGTGGCTCCAACCGCCAGCGGAACTTTCACCGTTATAGGAACCGATGATCTAACTTCGAGCTTTTGACGGACCGACGCGAAACCCGGCGCCGACGCATAAAGCTCGTAAGGGTTGGGCGGCACATTATCGAAGCGGAACGCCCCATCCTTATCACTGTTTGTCGCTTTACTGTAACCCGTAATGCCGTTGAAAAGAGTCACCGTGGCGTTGGGCACTACTGCATTGTTTGGATCGACGACGACCCCGCTTACGGTGCCGGCGCTAAGACCTTGCGCTTCTGCGGAAATAGTAACTACAAATAAAAGGAATATTGCGCATACTGACGTAAGAATATTTCTCTGAGCCTTGATCATTTTTTCCTCCTGCTAAAGACGAACGCCAGACGGAATTCTCGCGATGGAATTAAGATCGCCAAGATGAACGTCGTGGCCTTTGGAGAACGCGCTTGCTGATACTGCAAGACACGCAGGAACGGCGATTAGCGGCTTAGAGATTTACTGGAGGTGCGCGGCCTTGTGTGTTAAGAGGAAATCCAAATTGCTTCGGACTCGCACTCGTTCGCGAAATATGAACTTGTGCAATGGCCGGCGCGACGCAATGAGAGTAGCTAATGTCGGTCGCTGAAAGATTCTGATGAAGTTGGCAGATTAGACAGTCGTTCTGAGACTTTGAAGTCCTTGAACTACCGTTACTCCTGTTCGATTCTATTCGACTGACTTGTGACTGATCGATTGAGGTCGATAGCTGCCGTTGCGCGGACGGTGTTTGGTTTGCATGGTGATGCGCGACTTCAGCGATAGCTCCCCAAGAGAAGCAAGCTAGCAACAGAAAAGCCAGCCCGCGAGTTCGTTTTGCGGGAACTGTTAACCAGCGATGAAGTGTGCGACTGATCACGCTAAGTGGCTTTGATGCTAGACTACGCCAGTTAGTTTATTCAGCGTCTTAGCTCATGTCAATGAAACCTGCCGTTGGGTATCACCGTCGTTTTCTCTCGGCGCTCGGTTCAATAGGATTAGTTCTCCTTACATCATCAGCTCTCCAAGGTCAGCAATGGAATGCGACCGTACGCGTACTTCCGGATGCGAGCCGGGTGGTCGTGGAGGGAAACGGCACGCCCGCGACTGTCTGGTCGTTTCTTGATAGTTACGCGAGCATGGTCGGCCTCGCGAACAGAGTTGAGCGATTCACTCTAATTGATGAAGACGGCCACGAGACGCCGGCGCGAAAGATTGCGCCAGGTCAATTCGATTCGCCAAAACCCGCCACGCGGTTTCGTTACGAAGTCAGCCTCAAACCTCCCTTGATGGCGCCTGATTCAGCGATGGTCTCGTGGATCAACGACAGTCGCGGTCTTCTGATGCTGGCAGATCTCTTGCCGCTTTCTTTTCGCCGTAACGGCAACGGCTCGAACGCAATCATCAGATTTACGCTCCCACAGCAGTGGCGCGTTTATTCGAGTGAAATCGCAAAGGGTCAGAATGAATTCGAAGTGCGTGATGCGGGCCAGGCGGTTTTTGCGGTCGGATCTCAACTCCGCACTTCGCAGATAAATGAATCGGGAATGTTGTTCAATCTGGTGACAGATGGTGAGTGGGCTTTTGCAGATCGTGAAGCGCTTGAGCTGGCCGGCAAAGTCCTGAAAGCGCACCGCGGAGTGTTCGGCACAATGCCCGTCAGTCAGGCAAGCTTCATTCTGTTTCCATTTCCGCAAGCTGTTGGTCCGAGCCAATGGAGCGCCGAGACAAGAAGATCGACGGTTACTTTGCTGATGGGAAAGTTGCCTTCAAAAGTTGGAGCACTCGCGCAACTGAGTACGCCCGTGACACATGAGTTTTTTCATTTGTGGGTGCCAAATGCGCTGGCGCTCGATGGTGATTACGATTGGTTCTATGAAGGATTCACGGTTTATCAGGCAGCGCAAACTGCGACGCAACTGGGCATGCTGACCTTTCCGGAGTTCTTGACGTCGATCGCGCGGGCATACGACGGATCGAGAACCGAAGCCGAGCAGTGGTCTTT
>DASWQK010000582.1:0-9018 GCA_036403735.1 Pyrinomonadaceae bacterium | reverse complement strand
GGTCTTTCGTGCGAAGGGTTGAAACCGGTCTGCGCGATCTACTCGACTTTTCTTCAGCGCGCGTTCGATCAGGTCGTTCACGACGTCTGCATTCAAAATCTTAATGTGAAGTTCTGCCTCGATCGTGGCGGCATCGCCGGCGGTGATGGGCCGACGCATCATGGCCTGCTGGACATCGCTTATTTGCGCGGCGTCCCAAACATCATTTTGATGGCGCCGAAAGACGAAGGCGAAATGCGCGACATGCTTTTCACGATGACTGAGCATGTCGGACCGGCGGCGATGCGTTATCCGAGGGGAAATGGCATCGGTGTTGACCTGAAACGCGAACCTCAGCTACTGGAAATCGGAAAAGCCGAGCTTCTGCGCGACGGAGGCGAGATTGCGATTGTCGCTTATGGTTCGATGGTCCATCCCTCGCTCGAAGCGGCGACGCATCTCGCCAAAGACGGCATTGAGACGACGGTGGTCAATGCGCGATTCGTAAAACCGCTCGACAGTGGGTTATTGCTCGCGCTGGCGCGAACCAAGCGTCTGATTGTGACGGTCGAAGAGGCTTATCTCGCCGGAGGTTTTGGCGCGGCTGTCATGGAGCTGCTCGAAGAGAATGGTCTGCAGGACAAGCTTCGCATAGTGCGCATGGGCGTGCCCGATCGCATCGTCACGCACGGCGAGGCGAAGCTCTTGCTGGCGAAATACGGTCTCGACGCTGATGGAATTTATACCCGCGTGAAAGAGTCAATTGAAGTCCTCGACGATCGGCGTGCGAAGCATCAGAAAGTTACTGCGTGACATTTCTTGTCACTTGTTTTTATTACAAAAAAGATTGTTGACCTCTTCACTCACCCATGGCATGATGCGCCTGAGATATCCAGAAACGTCTCTCTCTTAGTTGCCCGGCCCTGTTTTATCCTCCACTAACAATTAGTACCCGACAAGACTCCGGTGTCTTTATTTGCACTCGCGCGGTGCGGCGCGAGGGAAGGGTAGCCTCCATGAAGCAATTCTTTTTTGAGAGAGAGTGTGTGCATCGGGACAAGAAAACCGACGGCGAAGTTTATAACGGAATGTTTTTTGTTCAGGCGCTACAGCGTTTGCAGAGTGATGCCGCCATGAAAATGGCCGGCAAGGTAGCACCTTTTTATTGGGTTGACGCGCCCCGCGTGGTGGTGTGGTTGTGCCGGGAATGCGCGGCCGAGTTGCACATCGGCGAAGCTCCGCGCGCGATTCTGCAGGGCGCGCGACGTTAGAGTGTCAGAAGCCCGACCGTCAGGGAGGGCAACCTGTGTGAAGTTGCCCTCCCTGACGGTCGGGCTTCTGACATGCGGCCTCATGCGCTACGATCTCTCCCATGCAGCGCGAGCGCATCGACAAGCTTCTGGTGGATCAAGGCCTGGCCGATTCCCGTACCAGAGCCCAGGCCATGGTCATGGCCGGCTCAGTGTTGGTCGATGAACAGCTCGTCGACAAGCCATCCGCGAAGTTTCCCACCATCGCGAAAATAAGAATTAAAGGACGAGGCGACGCTGACCGTTACGTCAGCCGTGGCGGATTAAAATTGGCAGGTGCGCTGCGCGAGTTTGCACTCGACGTAAACGGGCTTGTGTGCCTGGACGTTGGCGCGTCAACCGGCGGATTCACCGATTGTTTGCTGCAGCACGGGGCGAGCAAAGTTATCGCCATTGATGTCGGCCATAATCAGATCGACTGGAAGCTGCGAAACGATCCTCGGGTTGAAGTGCGCGAAGGCGTGAATGCCCGATACCTGTCGCCCGCCGACTTTGATGTGCAGTTCGATCTCGCGACCATCGATGTAGCCTTTATCTCAGCCACGAAAATTCTTCCGGCAGTGACTCCCTTGCTGAATGATGGGGGCCGCATCGTCACGCTCATCAAACCTCAATTCGAAGTAGGCAAAGGCGAAGTAGGCAAAGGCGGCATCGTGAAAGATACGGCGCAGCATCAGCGGGTGATCGCCGAAGTAAATACCGCCGCTGAGTTGCTCGGCTTGAGCGTGCGCGGAGTGATCGAATCTCCGATTCACGGCGCTGACGGAAATGTCGAGTTTCTGGCGTTGTACCAACGCTGAGTGGTCACCCTCTAAACATTGCCTTATGCTATCATCCGCGCGTTCCTGCAAACCCACAGCCATGGCCCAGTTTTCAATCAAAAGCATCGGCGTCATCGTCAAACCGCACCAGCCGGACGCCCTCGAAACACTTTGCAGTTTGACGAAGTGGTTGAGCGAACGCGGCATTGCCTTCGTCGGCCCCCCTGACATCGAGCGGGAGCGAATTGAACATGAAACCGGATGCTCCGTCGAGATCGTCAGCGAAGAAGAACTCCCGCGACGCGTCGATCTGATACTCGTGCTCGGCGGTGACGGAACGATGATCGCGACAGGCCGCATGTTGGGCGATATCCAGGTGCCCGTAATCGGGGTGAATTATGGCGGCCTCGGCTATCTCGCCGAGTTTCCGATCGAAGAATTGTTTCCCGCGCTCGAAGAGATTCTCGCGGGTAAATACAAGGTTCAGCAGCGTCTAATGCTGGGCGTCGAACTGTGGCGCGGCGAAGAGTTAGTGACGCGCAATCGTGTGCTGAACGACGTCGTCGTAAACAAATCAGCCCTCGCACGGATTGTGGAGATAGAAGCCTATCTGAACGAGCAGTTCGTCAATCTGTTTCGCGCTGATGGATTGATCGTGGCCACGCCCACCGGCTCGACGGCTTACAATCTCTCAGCCGGCGGTCCGATCATTTTCCCTTCGATGAACGCGATGGTAATCACGCCGATTTGTCCGTTTACGCTTTCCAACCGGCCGATCGTTGTGCCTGATGATTCGGTGATTGAGGTGCGCCTGATTACTGAGAAAGAGGAAGTTGCGCTGACGCTTGACGGCCAGGTTGGTTTCTCGCTGCAAGCACAGGACCGGGTCGTCATTCGCAAGAGCGAAACGGCCTTTAATCTGGTCCAGCCCCCAAATCGAAATTATTTCGAGGTGTTACGGAATAAACTGAAGTGGGGAAGGTAGCTCAAATCTAGATCGTTTAGAGGCGGCCTACTGCCCGCCTTGATTATCTAATAAGCGGATCAGCGGGCGGTAGCCCGCCTCTAAACAATCCATGGCGAAACCTGCTCAGACACAATTATCGACCGGACGGCGCCCCTGGTACCGCCCTTCGCTGACCACCCAAATTCTGATCGGGCTCGTGGTCGGCGGAGTGCTCGGTTACGTCAGTCCCAAGTGGGGCAACAACGTCTATTTCCTGCGCGACATTTTTCTTAACCTCATCAAGTCGATCATCGCGCCGCTGATTTTTGCGACGCTCGTCGTCGGCATCGCCGGTGGCGGTGATCTGAAGAAAGTCGGACGCATGGGCGCGAAAGCGCTGCTGTATTTTGAGATCATCACCACGATTGCGCTATTCATCGGCCTGGCAATTGTGAATTTCACGAAACCGGGCGCCGGCGTTCTGCTTAGCGGCGGCAGCGACATTGCTACGCTGGTGAAAACTCAGCCGCAGGGCTTTCGCGATCTCCTGGTCCATATCTTTCCTGCCAGCGTGATCGATTCGATGGTGCGCGGCGACGTACTTCAGATCGTAGCGTTCAGCGTGCTTTTCGCGATGGCCGTGTCGGCGATGGGCGAAAGAGCGGCGCCGATTCTGCGTGGCTGCGACGCTCTGTCGCAAGTCATGTTTAAGTTCACAAACTACGTGATGATGTTCGCTCCCATCGGCGTGGGCGCCGCGATGGCCCATACGATCGCCACCAATGGCTTAACCGTTCTGTGGAATCTCAGCAAACTAATTGGCTCGCTTTATCTTGCGTTGTTTGTCCTGGTCGTATTTGTGTTTGGCGCGGTGATGATCATTGCGCGCGTGCCCATCAAACAATTTCTGAGAGCCGTCCGCGAGCCGTTCACGATCGCCTTCGCCACCACCAGCAGCGAATCCGCTCTGCCGAAAGCGATGGAGAACATGGAACGGCTGGGGGTGCCGCGACGCATTGTCGGCTTCGTAATGCCGACCGGTTACAGTTTCAATCTTGACGGCACCACGTTGTATCTCGCGATGGCTTCGGTCTTTGTCGCGCAAGCCGCCGAGCCGACGATTGGGCACATGAGCTTTGGCCGCCAGATCGTCATGATGTTGACGCTGATGATTACCTCCAAAGGCGTCGCCGGTGTGCCGCGCGCCGCGCTGGTAATTTTGCTGGCGACTCTTAACAGCTTTATGCCGGGCGGGCTGGGGGCGATCGGCGTCGCGGTGATCTTCGGAGTTGATGAATTGATGGATATGGGCCGCACGTCCGTGAACGTTTTGGGAAATTGTCTGGCTACAATCGTCGTAGCGCGCTGGGAAGGCGAGTTTGATGATGAGAAGGCGCGCGTCTTTGGGACACCGGAAGAAGTCAAGCGCGAACTTGCCGCAGGCGATCTGGCGTTAGCAGAAGCGGCGACGGAATAAAACCATCCGCAACTCACGCAGCCTTGCTCGAATCGTTTATTTCGGCAATAGCCGACGCGATCACCTCGTCTGTGACACCGTGCTTGCGTAAGCTCTTAACCAGATGTGAAAGCTTCGGGTGCTGATTCAGTCGTTCCAAGTCTGAACGCAACCCCTGTCCGACGTAAGCGCGAATTAGCGGTTGATAACCCGAGAATCCCAGACGCGGAGCGATCTCCTTTAGATCGTTAACTACATCTTCGGGAATTCGCAGGCTGATCGTAGTCATTGCTCGATTTTTTTGTAATCGCTTTTTCAACTTACTGATTTTCATATAACGTTCTTTCTCCTTTTTCGACCGTTCGTGCTGATAAGAGTCGGATGACTTCTTCGCGCTCAACAAACACGACGCACAGCAGACGCCAATTCTTCGTCATGCCGATTACGGCTGGGCGCGATTCGCCCTCAACGGTGCCGGCGTCAACTACACGTAGGAATGGATCGAAGAAAACTTCGCAGGCGCTTTCAAATGAGATTTTGTGCTTGCGAAGATTTGTCTTAAACTTTCGTTCGTCCCATTCAAATTGGATTTCATGTAACGTGAAGGTGACATCCACCAGGAAACGATAACACTAAACGTATATACGACGTCAATACGTTTGGAGCAAAGAATAGCCCATGCTTTTTCCAATCGGCGACGATAACAGAGGCCGCACCACCACGCCGTTAGTTAACTACGTGCTCATCGCGGTTAACGTGCTGGTGTTTGTGTTTCTTCAGGGTCTCGGCAGCAACGATAAGTTCACCTACGCTTATTCGACCGTTCCCGGTGAGATCATCACCGGCAGGGACATCGTCACCCGTCCTGTAGCTGTCCAACAATTCACCGGCCAGCGCATCGAGATGCCAGGGTTGCAGCCGACGCCGATTCCGGTTTACCTCACGCTGCTCACCTCGATGTTCATGCATGGCGGCATCGCGCACATTTTCGGCAACATGCTTTTCCTCTTTATCTTTGGTGACAACATCGAAGATCGTCTCGGTCACCTGAGGTATCTTATTTTCTACCTTGTCTGCGGAATCATTGCGGGACTCTCGCATGTCCTGGCGACGGCATTGTTCGCGACTGATCCGGCGAGCTTGCTGGTGCCAAGTCTCGGTGCCTCAGGCGCAATTTCAGGGGTGCTCGGTGGCTACATCCTGCTGTTTCCGATGAACCGGGTGGTTGTGATTCTGGGTTGGTTCGCAACGCCGATGCCCGCCTTCATTGCGATCGGTCTCTGGTTCGTGTTTCAGTTGATTAACGGATTGGGCGTCCTCGGCAGCGGGTCACAAGCAGGCGGTGTCGCTTACGCCGCGCACGTCGGCGGGTTTATCTCCGGGCTCGCTTTGATTAAAGTTTTTGAGATTGGGAGACGGCCGCCCGACCGTTACTACGAACGCGAATTCTGAAAAGATGAGCACGACATTGCAGACGCCCAACCAGCAAGGCCTCGATATTCGCTCGACTCCGCGCGCGGAGATGGATCTATATCCGCTCGATACTTTTCCGTATGAGTTTCCGGGCAAAGAGATAAAGATAAATTTCGAAATTCCCGAGTTCACCTGCATCTGTCCGTTTTCTGACTTTCCTGATTTTGCGACGATTCGGCTCGAGTACGTTCCGCATGAACGCTGCGTCGAGCTGAAGAGTTTGAAGCTCTACATAAATGCGTTCCGCGACGTAAAAGTTTTTCACGAGCATGTCATCAACATGATGCTCGAGGATTTTGTGAGCGCCTGCGATCCGTTAAGCGTAGAAATCGAAGGGGACTTCAACGTGCGCGGCAACATCAAAACGACGATCCGGGCGAGCTATCGGAAAGCGGAAGTCAGAAGTCAGAAGTCAGGAGTCAGCAGCAGCGCCTAACGTTCGGATATGTTCACCACGCTGTCAGGTTTGTTTCTGGTTGTTGTTGTCTTCGTCGTTCTGTTATTCCTCGCCCGCCGCATTCTCCGGCTAGCTTTAAAACTTGCGTTGGTAGGAGCGGTTGTCTTCGCCTTACTTGCCGGCGGAGTGTTTGGTTTGTGGCGAGGGTGGTTTGACTGGTCATCGCGCTCGCAACATCCCACGTCGCAATCCGCCCCGCAGAGAAGTCCGACTCATCGTCCGACGCCACGCTGAGGTGAGAAGTCAGTACCATCCGCGTAAGCGGATGGGTCCTCGAATCAACTGACGTGAGTAATTAACCCATCTCCTGAGAGATGGTACTGACTCTATGACCATTCAAATCGAGCGCTGGAGTGAATCGTCGCTTCCGAATCCCGAAGAACTCAAGCAACGCTTGCGGAGCGAAGGTTACAGTGTCTTTCAATGGAGCGACGCGCCCGGCACGAAGTATGGCCCGCACGCGCACGCCGAAGATCAATCGCACTGGATCATCAGCGGCGGATTGGAGTTGCGCGTCGGTCACGAAACCTACCGGCTGCGCCCCGGCGATCGAGATTACCTCCCGGCCAACACGATTCATTCGGCATTCGTTCCGGATGATGAAGCGGTGACTTACCTGATCGGATCAAAGCACTAATGTCAGAAGCCCGCGCGTTAGCAAGGGCACCAAAAAAAATTGTGCCCTCTCCCGCTGAGTGAGGGGTTTAGTGCGGCCGTGCTATGCCCTCATCCCCGACCCTTCTCCCAAAGGGAGAAGGGAGAGCATGATCAACAGAGCCCTTGCTTACGCGCGGGCTTCTGACACGGTGTGCTAAATTCACTTATCAATGAACACGCAGTATCAACTCGTCAAGACTCCGGAAGAACTTCGTCGCGCCGTCGACGCACTCTCAAAGGCACAGGTAATCGGTCTCGATACTGAGACGACGGATCTCGATCCTTACCTGGCGCGCCTGCGTCTGATCCAACTGGCTAGTTCCGATGGCGTTTTCATCATCGACCTCAATCGTTTTGTTGATACGGATTTGAAAAGAGGTGACGCGCTCGCACCCTTGCGACAACTTTTCAGCTCCCCACGTCCGATCAAGATTGCCCACAACGCAAAGTTCGACGCGAAATTCATCAAGCACAATCTTGGCGTCGATCTCGTTGGACTATTCGATACGTTGTTGGCGAGCCAGTTGGTCTCCGCCGGCGACATTGAAGAGCGGCATGGACTGAATGCGATCGCCGCGCGCTACCTCAACGAAGAAGTTGATAAGACTGAGCGCCTCAGCAACTGGGAATTCGAACTTTCGGAAGCTCAGTTGCAGTACGCGGCGCGCGATGCAGCCATTCTGATCCCGCTGCGCGAAAAATTGATCGACCGGATCAAATCGCTCGGGTTGATTCAGTGTGCACAGCTCGAGTTTGAATGCGTCATGCCAGTTGTGGATCTGGAGCTGACCGGATTTTATATGAATAAAGCGCGCTGGCTCGAGCAACTGGCGATCGTCGAAGAGCGCCGTGCTGAGCTGGCGAACGAACTGCAAGAGATGCTCGGCGAGGGCGTGGCGCAGGCTTCTTTGTTTGGACCACCGCGGGCGAATATCAATCTTGATTCGCAACAGCAAGTCACTGAGGCGATGAATCGGCTTGGCATTCCGCTGCCTGATTCAACCCGCAATTGGAAGTTGCAGCCGCTGGCCGCGCAATATCCGATCGTCGCGAAGCTGCTCGAGTACCGCACGATGCAAAAAGCTTTGACGAGCTATGGCCAGAACATGGTCGAGCTTATCAATCCAAAGACTGGTCGCCTGCATGCCGACTTTCGTCAAATCGGAGCGCCGACCGGCCGCTTTGCCTGTACGAATCCAAATATCCAGCAGGTGCCGCACGCCGCCGAGTACCGTCGCTGCTTTATGGGCCATCCCGACAGCCGGCAATTGGTCATCGCTGATTACTCACAAATCGAACTGCGCATCCTCGCCGAATTCTCTGGCGATGAAGGCTTCATCGAAGCGTTCAACTCAGGCGCGGATCTTCATCGCGTTACCGCGGCCCAGGTTTTTGGTGTGGCGCAGGATCAGGTCAGCAAAGAGCAACGCGATTTTGCGAAGCGTCTGAACTTCGGCGTGGTTTACGGAATCGGCGCGCAGCGTTTCTCGATGATGACGGGTTTGAGTGTGACTGAAGCTGAAGATGTTCTGCGCCGTTACTTTGCGACGTATCGAAAGCTTGATGCGTACCTGCGCGAATCCGCGAGTCGCGCCGTCAGCGAGAAGCAGGCGCGGACCGGGTCTGGCCGCCTCGTCAAATTCAATTACGATCCTTCCGATCGGCAACAGGTTTCCATGACTCAGCGCAACGGCAAGAACGCGCCGATTCAGGGAACCAGCGCCGATATTCTCAAGCGGGCCTTGCGATTGTTGAGTGATGAACTGCGCGGGACTTCGGCAAAGATCGTGAACATCATTCACGATGAAATCGTTGTCGAAGTTGATGAAGGTGAAGCCGTGCAGGTCGCGCAAACGGTCGAGCGAACGATGTGCGCCGCCGGCGAAGAATACGTGCAAGCCGTGCCGGTAAAGGTTGAGTCGCAGATTGCGAGCGAATGGACGAAATGAACGCTTGGGTCGTTTAGAGCCGGGCTACCG
>DASWQK010000581.1:0-9261 GCA_036403735.1 Pyrinomonadaceae bacterium | reverse complement strand
TCAGCGCCACGGAAAGATCGGGAGCATGCGAGCGCAGTGAGAGTGCCGTCGCTGCGCCGGCTGGACCACCACCGAGAATAACCACATCGTAACTCTCAATGTTTTCCGTACTCGCGGGCATGAAATTAATTGGCTGTGTCGTCTTGTCTTACAGCTATCCACGAACAGACAACGCCGGCCGGCGCGGTGCCTCCGTCGCCACTCCCGTGTGGAATCGTGCGAACGATGGTGCCGACCATCGCCAGGCGTTGATTTATTCCGTTGGGCCAGGGACGAATGACGTAGCCTTCGTAGTCATAAATCCATTCCTCACCACCGACGACGCCTTTGCCCTGGAAGCGAACCGTGAACGGATTGCCATAGGTGATCGAGCCGGTCAGCTCCAGCGCCCATCCGGTGTCGAAGATCTTGCCTTTGAATTGATTCATCGGCGCCGGATCGATGCGAATATTACCGCGTCCGAACTCGAGGCTGTTGAAGTCAGCCGACAGGTCGGGATTGTTGAGAAAGCTGCGATAGGTCCAGGTGCCAACGAGGACTCCGCTGTTTGGTTCTGTGCTCACGTCGCTCTCCTTCAAAGAAAACATAAGAGCCCTCCCTAACGGTCGGGCTACTGTCCCGTTTGCGTCACCTTAGAGATTCTGATCGTTGCGTTCGACTTGCACGAAGTTTGGATTGTCGTCAGTGCCTTCGTTCATGATGAAGCCCAAATCTTTCCACGCCGTAACCATCTTGAGATCGCCGGCGTGCGTTTGGGGAATTCCCTGCGCCCAGGGAACCTGTCCGTTTGCGCTGAACACTTCCATCGGGCGGTGCGACGGCCACCAAAAAGTGATCTGCGTGATGTCCTGCGCCGGATCGCCGACGCTCTGCGGATCGATGACGTTCCACTGTTCGTACGTGATGTCCACGTTTTGCGTCGAGCATTCGTTGAAGTCCGCCTGCCAGGGCACCGCGCTGTACTTCGTGAGATCGCCGGGCTCAAGTCCGATCTGCATGCTGCCCGGATCAGTCGGAGATAGATCTGAATTGGGGAGGCTGAGCGGTTGCGTCTGCCATGCGTTAAGCGACCTGATCGAGAAATACGGGCTATGTTTGATTCGATAAGGCCCGGCGTAAATCGCCGGATTGCGCATGATCCACGCGGCCTCTCCGCCGGGACAAAACGCGCCGCCCAGCAGGTTACTCAAAACTCCGCGATCGAGATCCGTGCCGGTTGAGGTCGACTGCTCCGGATTCGACACGGCGATGTCTTCATCTTTTTCGTTGATGAATTTCCCCTCCGCCCACTGTTTCAAAATGAAGAGTTGCGTATCTGTCAGCCGCAAAAACTTCGAAGGCACAGTGTTCGTCAGTGGATTATCACCACACAGAAACGGCATGAGGATCGGCAGGTTCCTTGGATCGTTCAGATGTGAAGAGGTCCAGAGATTCTCCTGGCCAGTTGAAAGGGGTGAGTTCCACATGTTCTCCTGCCCGGGCTTTCGCAGAACTTGCCAAACGAAATTGCGCGCGTGCCGGCGTTGTTCTCGCTCATGAGGATCTTCACCATCATAGGGCGGAGTCGCGATCATGTTTGGATCGAAGTTGCCGCCTTCGCCCGCAGTTGTGTCGTGCGGATCGCCGCCAGTGAACGGATCGAAGTCCATCACCCATTGATAATTTTGCGGACGGTTAAGAATGGGCCAGATGTCCCGGTAGAAGTAAGGATAGTAATCCGTATTCCATTGCGCCTGTTCCCGCCAGAGCCCGAGCGCCTGCGCGTTCGACGGATCGGGTGGAACGTTGCCGCCCGTGAATGGCGCGCTTCCATAGATGTAAGGCTCGTAGCCGAACTCGCGCACGGCAACATCGTAAACGAGGTCGTCCATTGTCACGATATCCAGGATCTGTGGCGCATAGCGCGGATAACCAACCACCACCCAGGCCGGAACGTCGACATTGATGCTCAACGTCCGCAGCTTAGGGGCCGGACGCCCGTCTTCCGATATCTCCTGGTATTTGATTTGGGCCATCACTGGTCCATCCGCCACGTCGTCGAACCATCCGTCGTTGTTCGCGTAGTGATGAATCACCGGCTGACCAAATCCTTTTTTAAAAGAACCTGAACATCCCTGACCACCCAACACCAGCAGTCGATTGTGTTGGCCTTGTTGAATCGCTCTGATTTCGCCGAGAGTCTCGATTGAGAGCGGCGTCAGCGGCGGCGGAAAAGATTGCGTGTAACCTGGGTTCTGCCCCTTCGCGAATTGTGCCGTGCGCTGTTTTTCGTTCGAGTAGCTGACCGTTTGCGGTCCCGGATCGATGATCAATTGCTGCCGCGCATCCGGGCTCGTGACATCTGCGTTACGCAATGGATGCTTGTCACCGTATCCGTGCTCGCCATCCAATTGCAGGAATTCGTACCAACTCGATTTCTTGTTTGCGAGATACACCGTCCACGAAATATCCAGGACTTTGCCGGTCATCAATTGTCCCGTCTTTTCCAGGACCACTTGGATCGTGTCGCCAATTTGAATCTCTTTTCCATTCTTAAAATTATCGTCGTAAGCGAACACTCGAAACCGGGCCGCTTGCCGCTTAACTCTCTGCTGCTTGTCTTTGAAAGTTTTGATTGGCTGTTCTTTGCCGCCGGCGGTGATTTCTACTGGAAGCTGTCCAGCTTGTTCGGGCGCGAGATAAAAGCCGTCGGGGCTGTCGCCGACTCGAGCAATGCCAATCGCGGGGTGAATCTTGAATTTCATCGCGGTCTCCTTCTGCGTCCTTAATCCTTGAAGTTCAGCGAAACGCCGGCCATCCATAGCGCGTTCGGTTTGGGCGTGCCGTCGATGTCCAGCACGACAAGGTTCACCTGAAAATCGGTTGCGCCCTGTTCAGTGAGTTTGCGAATCGCCTCGGTCGCATCGATGCGAAAATTGCCGGGCGTCTTGCGATGACGTGGGCGCTCGTCGTATTTGCGTTTCTTTTCCGGTGGCACGTCGCAGTGGCCCGGGCCGCCGATGCATTCGCCCGAGAAAGTTGCCACCTGCGCAACGAAGTGATCGTTGTCACGAATCGGCGTGTCCGCGCTCGCAGCCGGTTCGTTCAGGAAGACGCGCACAAAAGCGCCGCTCGCGGTTGAATACTGAACTTTGTGAATGCGGATTTCCGCGCGACTGTGGTTGGCGAGTACCGCCGGATGCACCGTTGCGGCGGCAGATTTGAATCGGGCAATCGGAACTGCGCTGTTGGTCTCGAACAGATAGGACGACTTCATATATTCGTAGCCCAGATCGCTAATCGTGAGCACGTCCTTCACGCTGTTGGGCCACGGCGCGAGGATATCATTCGGATCATCTGGATCGGCGCCGGGATGTAACCTTTGCCACTCAGACCACAGCCGGTCGACATTGCTGTGATGTCCCCAGAAGATTGGATCGCGCGCGGTCGTTCCGGCTGAAATCATGTCGCCGTATTGTTGCTCGCCCGGGACTTTTCCGAAGTTTGGGTTCGCGCCGCCCGAAAAGTTGTGCAGCAGGTTGTGAATATTTTCGACGGCGCCGAAGAAATGGTTGCTCGCCGGTCCGCTGGCGAAACTGAAGAAGTTTTGGATCTGAAGAATCCGATCCACGTCATCCGAGGTTGGATATGCTTCGAAAATTATGTCCTTGTTTCCGCCGGGCCAACGGTATCTGTGCCAAAGCGGGTTGACATTCTCAAGCGCAGCTATAATCAAATCGTCGGTCGATTTATCGCCATAAGTAATCTTGGCCGCGTCGTACAATCTATTGGCTGAATTGAAAGGCTGGCCGGCAACGGATTTCAATTTGCCCCAAACATCGTCGGGAATCTTTCCTTTCAAATTGTTCAGCATCGTCTCGTCGACCCAGCAGCGATACGCCCGCGGCACGGTCCCGTTGTCCTTTGGCTCCGACGCCTTCATGTCTTCAATCGATTTCAAAACGTCATCGCGATACAGGGTCCAATCCCAGTACGGCAGCGTTACCGTCGGATCGATGTCCTCCATTTGCTGTTCGAAGTAATACAGATACAACCGATGCCAACTGAGAAACTGTTCCCAGCCATGCTGGCAATTATTGGCGTGAATGTCGGCCCAGTATCTGAAGCTCCGCTGATCGTAACGACTAAATTTGTCGTAGCATTTCATCACCTGCACAACGTGACGAAAACGTTCCAGCTCATCCGCGGTCAAGCATTCGATGTTCTTGCGAACTTTGGTCTTGCCCGCTTCCGAACTGAATTCGTTAATTGATTTTGTCGAGAGCGGATGCTCTTCATGACCCTGAGCGCGAGCCATGACGAGTGGTTGATTCACTTGCACGCTCGACGCCGCCGGCTCATCGGTTGCCGGACAACCATCGTCGATCCAGCTTTCGATGAAGATGATGTCGGACGCCCCGACCGCCTTACCGCTCCACGGCAGACGTGGAAATTGAGTTCCGTCATACGGAAATTCGCCTTTCAATCCCTTGATCAATCCTGAAGCCGCACCGCGTCCGCGCGACGGTTTCATTTCAGTCTGCGCGGTCGACTCTGATTCGCAGCAGGATGGTTCCGTGCTGGTCGTATCCGCTGCCGGCGCAGCGCTCTCCGCCTCGGACCCACAACAGGAGTGCCCGGCTGGTTGCATCACTTCGTCGCAGACGTCTGCAGCGCTTTCAGCGGCAATCATGCGCACGCCATAAATCGTCACGCTGAGAAATTCTTCCAGCGGTAGATTCCAGAATCGTTTGTGACCCTGATAACTCGGATTCGCGTCGCCCTGGGCGTCGTTGAGGATTTTCTTAACACGCTCGTACCGAGATTTCTTTTGCGGATTGTCTGCTTGCGATTGATCAGCCATGCTAATTCACCCCGATCACAAAGTTTGTGTGCTGATGAGTTCTTTTGATTTTTCAGTCTTCCATTTCGGATTCGTTGCGGTCGCGTCACATTGATCACAAGCCAATGCCGCCTTGCGTGTCCACGCGCGCCAGAGCGTTGCCGCGATCAGCCCGCCGAGTCCCACGACAATTACCGATCGATCTTCGAGAATGAATCGGCCGGAAAAGATAGCGACGCTGGCGGCGATTGCGAGCAAAACCGGGCCAACTTTTCCCCGGGCTCCACGGCCGATGCTTAAGAGCCCAATCGTCAATGCCAACCACAGCGCGGTAATCGGCGGAAGCCAGACGCGATACGCGGAAGCTGAAGCGGTGGCGACTCCGAACACGCCGAAGTAAGCCAGAAAGCAAATCGGACACTTAGGCGCGAATGCGAGCAGAACCGAGCTCACAGTCATGAAACTGGATGGCCGTGGTCTCCACATGACAGCAGCTTGGAAAACAGATCGTCAACAACAACTCGATCGAACTAATCGTTTACTGATGTGAATACGGCGTCTTGACCGGCACAACTTCCACGATATTCATCATGCCGCGATCTTCGTGCGCCAGAATATGGCAATGAAGCACGTACTGCCCCGGATAATCGACGAAGCGGCTGCGCATCTTGAAATATCCCGGCACTTGAATCGGATTCCCTTTGCTATTCAGTAAAGGCGTTGTCTGCTGTCCGTTCGGTGTCGTGGCCACTGTTGGTGCATAGCCCGAAGGAATCGGAAAGACATCCCACCAGATCATTGGCGGTTTCGGCGCCGGATCGCAGGATTTCCAACTCGAGCGATCATCAGGGTTGAGATAACACTGACCGGGCGCAAGATTATCCTTGTGAAACGCATATTTCTGGGCCGTCTGATTCGTCTGCGGATCAAGATAGGGCTGACCGGTTTTAGGATCGATGGGCGGGAGGCCCGTCGCCGGATCGCTCAGCGGAGCATTCGGATCGAACACTTCGACAATCTGGAACGGATTGATATGAATGTGAAACGGATGCGAAATCGGAACCGCGTAGGTGGTGTTTTCGATCTTCCATTCTTCCGCCTTGTTCAGAAGGATGACCTCGCCGATCTCGCCGTCAAATTCCTTGCCGTCAATCTTCTGGGTATTCGGCCCTGGCCCAGAGGGACCGAAGCTAAGCGTTTTCGTGCCTTTGATTTCTGTGTTGCTTATGTCCTGAAGAAACACGGGAAACTTTGGCGCGGTGGGAATGAACTGTGCGCCGGGTGATTTGGGATCGACCGGCGTGCCGGAAATTCGCACCGACATCAAAGTGAGCGGGCATGCGCTCAATAGATCTTGCGGGTCGACTTCATTCTGAACCGTCACGGGATAGATGCAGGTCGCCCCGCGCGGGCACGGCGTCGCCGGCGCTTTCACCAAAAGATCGACTCGGTTTCCGGCCGCCATCACAAACGGCGGGACCGGCTGTTTATAGTTCTGATCTATGAATTGAACGCCATCCTGGGCCAACTGCTTCCATTCAAATTTGGCCGGGATCACGGGCGGCTTTGGACAGACGAAGGGATTTCCATTCACGTCCGTCGTTGTAATGTTGGGTACAGGTGTTCCCGGCGGGCCGAGAAAGTAGGCCCCGGCACGGCCCGAGGTATTTACGATCCGCCACATCTGCACTTCGCCGGGGCGCATGTCGATGATTGGCTTCAATTGTCCGTTGACCTCAAAATCCGGGCCCTTGTCCTGCCGTTGCGTTTTACCGCGTTCCAAGTTCGGCGAAACACCGAGTTGATTAATCACGAGGACTTTTTGCGCGCGGGTCCAATTCGTTCCGTACCACGTATTCAGATCATCGTCGTACTGACCTTCGATGATGAAAGCCCCGGTCATGCCATTGGAGACATTGATCGCCGTCGAGCCGTGCTTGTGCGCGTGGTACCAATGTGTCCCGGGCGACTGGCCCATCATCAGGGCGCCGCTATCGTCATCGGACGGCATGTTCATCCCAGCCATCGTTGGTGCGGGTTTTGCCGGCGGCCATGTCTGCTCTTTGTATTCAGGCAAACGGAAGCAATAAGGATACGCGCCGATGTAATACTGCGGCCACGCGCCGACTTTCAGTTGCGCTTCATCGACCGGCCAGAGCGGACGCACGCCCGAACCATAGTCCTTGCGCATTTGCTCATCGTATAAATTCAGCAACCATTTCTGTTCCGCGGTCCAATAGTTCGGAAGATCGTTCCAGCTCGCTGGCCATTCCCGAAGGACGTTGCCATTTAGCTCCGCTTCACATCGGGTGAAGAACTGGCTGAAAGAATTCGCGACGCTCTCAGGGGTGACGATTGGTTTGCCATTCACTCGCAATGAAGGCCGCACCTCGATGAAGACGTTATCGCCTGTCGCGTTCGGGTTCGTGTGCGTCCCATGGAAATGAATGTTGCCGGTGCTTGATCCGTGGAAACAATCTGGAAATTTGTCCTTGCCGGGATAAATGCCGCCAACCTCATCGCAACCATTCCCCCGCCCGCGTTCGGCTCGATCGATCGAATCGCCAAAGGGCAAAGTATCGATTTGGTTTATGAATGTCAGTTGGACCAGGTCACCGACGCGGGCGCGTAGAGTCGGACCAGGTCGAGGCAGCGCGTAGTTCCCCGGAAACAGCGTTCCTTTCGGCGCTGGAACCAAGTTAGGTGTCGCGCCCAACTCGCGAAACATACGCACGTACTGCGGTGAGCATTCATACCTACTTTTATCCTGCGGCGGCTTCACTGGTATTCGATTCGGAATCCATTCCTGCTCGTCACTGAGAATAATCGTACCGCGCAACTTTCCGTCCACAGAGACAATCTCCGGCACTTTCTGAAGCGAGGGAGCAATGAACTCGGTGGGACACGGTCGATTCGGCACCGGTGTTGGCGTTGGTGTAGGAGTCTGACCTATCGCTTCAAACGAAAGAAGCATCAGCAAAAGGGTGGCGCTGAACGCCAACCGATGAAGACGCTTACCGGATTCATGTGTAAATGAGAGGCGTGTGTGGCGATTGATTGTCGACGGAATGATTTGCATGACGGTATCTCCTTGATTGTCAGCCGGCTCGAAAACAATGAATGCGGATGAACGCGACAACGCGCGGTCACTTTGGAAAATAATCGATTCAATCAGCTCGTCGGAACGGCCGACGCTTGAATCGTCCCGCGCTCACTCTGTTCGTTCGGATGAAGCTTGCAGAAGTAATAGATCGTCCAGCTTTGCGCTTTTGGATCGCTCGCCGGTGGTCCACTTACGTCCCAACTGGGGCGTGACGACTGGTTCGTCGGAATCGGGTCAGACATGTAGTTCTTCGTGCCCCGCACCGGATCGGGAGTGATTGGGTTGTAATTCGAATCAGTTAGCGACGGTTGGTGTGCTTGACCCGTCGTGTTGGCCCAGGTCACCAAGTCATCCTGCTGCGCGGGTAATGGAGTCCCCGGTCCATAGCCTTGCAGATCCGGTTGAAACGCCGCGCCCTTTTGTGTCTGGACGATTTTTATTGACCAGTCTGGCATGTTGTTCTGTCCTCCAGTTCTCTGCTCCTAGTTCGTTGTTTCTGGCCTTGTGGGTTCGCAAATTGATCATGCTTAGCCCATTGCACTGAGGCATAAAGATCTAAAGAGCCTTTGATAATTCTTTTGCACAAACTGACGAAACTGCCCTCAAAATTGATCACCAGCCTCTCAAATATGATCGTGACAACAACCTGTGCCTCGGGTTGGCTTAGTTAGCTCAAGAATCGAGAAGCTGCTGGTGCAGGGTTGCGAAGTGTAACTGTCGCGTCGATATTGCGGTAATAGCAAGCAGCTTGCGATGGCGCACAGCATAAGTCTGGCGAGGGGTTTCGTCAAGCACTTTTCCTGAAATTCAGCGTTGACTAATAAGAAGTTTTCTCTTAAGGCAACGCACGATAGCAGGTCACAACCAGTGATTCCCGCCAGCGTGGCCGAGATAACCGGCGCCTGAAGCTTCGTAGCATAGACGCATCGATTACGGTAGAGTGCTATCCGTTCCGCGAAACTCTCTTTTAGAGTACTAATGAGCGATCGAGTTAGAACAAGCCGGCGGATCGAATTCGACTTGAAAAGAAAATGACTTAATGAACCCCTCAGCAAATTCGCAAACCGCTACCCCGATGGTCAGGCAGTAGTGACCCGTCTTATAACTCCTTTTATTCGACTATTTAAGCAATTACAGCGGATGCCGTTGGGGACTTATTGGGGATCTCTTGATGGGCAAAATAGCTCGTTGTTGCTTTACCAAAGCGATTGGATAACTTGCCATGACGCGCACTCGAACCTGAACGCTGATTGAAAGTTTTCATCAAGCTATGCCGACTTTACAGCTGGGGAAATCCGCAGGCCGGTATACCAGCTCTTCGCTTCTTGTCGATCGA
>DASWQK010000580.1:0-3960 GCA_036403735.1 Pyrinomonadaceae bacterium | reverse complement strand
CGGCCAAATCAATTGCACCAAAGGAATCAATGTTCTTTACGGCAGTAACGGCCAGGGAAAGACCAATTGGCTTGAATCGATCCAAATCCTGGCGAATGCAAGGTCCTTTCGCACACGACATCTGCATGAAACGGTAGCCTTTGGTGAATCTGTTGCCTCGATTCAGGGGATTGTGCATCGCGGAGACGCGATTGACCGGGAGCTGCGCGTCGCTATTCAACGCAACACCAGGCAAACCTTTATTAACGGTAAGCGTGAAGTCTTAGCGCGCTATCTGGCGCAACTGCACGCGGTCTCGTTTACTTCTGACGAACTGGAAGTCGTCCGTGGCGGCCCGGAAGCGCGACGCAGTTTTCTCGATCGTGGAGTCGTCGGTCTTCATTCGGCGCACGCGCAAACTCTGAGTGACTACAGCAAAGTTATCAAGCAGAAGAAGCGTTTACTGGATCAAGCGGCGGATGGTCAGGTTCGCCTGGACCAACTGCGGGAATTTATTGAACCGTGGAACGAACAGTTGATTTCGTTGAGCGCGGAAGTTCATCGCGCGCGCATTGAATACGTTGACTTGCTGCAGGAAGCACTCGAGCACACGTTGTTTGGCGACGCGCTATCGATCCGCTATGTTTCGTCGCTGGAAACCAAGGGCGATCTATCAAAGTACGAAGAACTAATAACTGAACGCTTGCGCCTTCGTCTCGAAGCCGAGATGTATGCCGGCGCGTGTTTGATCGGACCTCATCGGGACGATTTTGAGATCCGTTTTCGGGGTCAGAATTTGCGGAGTTTCGGGAGCGCGGGGCAACAGCGTAGTGCATTGATAACACTTGATTTAGCAGCGATTTCAGTGTATCATTCAAGGCATCAGAATTATCCGATTTTCCTCATTGATGACGTGGACGCAGAACTCGACGGAAGCCGCATTGAACGCCTGCTGGAATACCTCGACGGACGCACGCAAACGTTCGTTACCACTTCAAAGCGAAGCTACTTTGAGCGGTTCAATCAGAGGGCGAATTTCTATGAGGTGCGGGACGGAAAAGCCACCGAGGAAACGCTGTTCACCTCAATGATGAGGACCGGGAATCTGGTTTAAGAAGCTCGAAACATATTCGAAGGTAATAAAAGAATTGGCAACCCCTACATCGAAATTGAAGAACAAAAAAGACATCTACGATTCGTCATCAATAGCCGTCCTGGAAGGGCGCGACGCAGTGCGCAAACGGCCGGCCATGTACATTGGTTCCACCGGAGAGATTGGCCTGCACCACCTGGTCTATGAAGTGGTGGACAACTCGATTGACGAAGCGCTCGCCGGCTATTGCGATACCGTCGAAGTGACGATCCATCTCGACAACTCGATCACGGTCATCGATAACGGCCGCGGCATTCCCGTCGACATGATGAAGAAAGAGAAGCGCTCGGCCGCGGAAGTGGTGATGACGAAGCTCCATGCCGGCGGTAAGTTCGATACGAACGCTTACAAAGTTTCGGGAGGCCTGCACGGCGTGGGTGTATCTTGCGTCAATTTTCTTTCTGAAGCATTGCACCTGGAGATCTGGCGCGATGGACTGACTTATGAACAGGAATATGAACGTGGCATACCCGTCCTGGCGCTGAAGCAGACCGGTAAGACCCGGAAGCGTGGCACGAAGATCACCTTCAAACCTGACACCGAGATTTTCGATACCACGGAATTCAGCTTCGATAAATTATCTGAACGTCTGCGCGAAAAAGCTTTTCTCAACAAAGGCATTCGCATTTCGATCAAAGACGAACGCGAAGAGCCCGAGAAGTCGCACGAGTTTTACTATCGCGGCGGCATCGCCGAATTCGTGAAGCACCTCAACAAGAACAAGAGCGTGCTGCACGACAAGCCGATCTATTTCGAGAAAGTCGCCGACGCGCTTTCGATCGAAGTGGCGATTCAATACAACGATGCCTACGACGAAAAAGTCTATTCGTTCGCCAACAACATCAACACGGTCGACGGTGGCACGCACCTTTCCGGATTTCGTTCCGCGTTCACGCGCACGGTTAATGCCTACGCACAATCATCTGGTCTCTCAAAAAACTTCAAGGGCTCGCTCACCGGCGATGATGTCCGTGAAGGTCTGGTCGCGGTGATCTCGGTCAAACTTCCGCAGCCGCAGTTCGAAGGTCAGACGAAAGGCAAGCTCAATTCAGACGTCAAAGGCGCGGTTGAATCGTTTCTCAACGAGCGGCTCACCGACTATCTCGAGCAGAATCCGACCGTGGCCCGGCGCATCGTCGGTAAGTCCCTGGACGCCGCCCGCGCGCGCGACGCGGCCCGCAAAGCCCGGGAGATCGTGCGCAAAGGCGCGATGGGCTCGACAATGTTGCCGGGCAAACTCGCCGATTGTCAGGAGCGTGATCCGGCGCTTTGCGAAATTTACATCGTCGAAGGTGATTCGGCCGGCGGCTCAGCCAAGCAGGGCCGCGATCGGAAGAACCAGGCGATCCTGCCGTTGAAAGGCAAGATCCTCAACGTGGAAAAAGCGCGCTTTGACAAGATGCTGGCGCACAACGAAATCAAAGCCCTGATCATGGCGCTTGGCACCGGCATCGGCAAAGAAGATTTCGATCTGGCGAAGCTTCGTTATCATCGCATCATCCTGATGACCGACGCCGACGTCGACGGTTCACACATTCGCACGCTGCTGCTTACGTTCTTCTTCCGGCAAATGCCTGAGCTGGTCGAGCAGGGCTACGTCTACATCGCCCAGCCGCCGCTCTTCAAAGTGAAGAAAGGCAAGAAGGAAGAGTACATCAAAGACGAAGGGTCGATGGTCCATTACCTCATGCGCCAGGCGACGAGCGAGATGAAGGTCACCACGGGTAAGGCCAAAAACGTCATCGAAGGCGCACAGCTCGCGCGCAATCTCGAACGCATGGTCGACCTCCGTCGCTATTGCGAGAAGGCCACGCGCCGGCTGCGCGGCGATGCGCACTTGCTCGATACTCTGCTGGTTGCGTTTGGCGGAAAGAAAGGCGTGCTGCGTGAAGAAGGCGCGACGCTGCGACAGACTTTTCAGAAGGAAGACTCCATGGCTCTGATCGAAGGTGTGCTCGATCAAGCGGGTTACCAGACCGATCTGACTGAAGACGAAGAGCACGGACTTTGGGAGATCAAGACGACCACAATTGCCGGGAACGCGATCGCGATCGATTACAACTTTGCCAGCTATGTCGAGTTTCAAAAAGCGGTCGAGCTGTTCATGAAACTTGAAGATCGCCTGACGCCGCCATTCATCGCCGGTGAAAACGGGACCAGCGAAGAGATCGCCACGCGGGACGATTTGCTCGATCGCGTGCTGACCGCCGCCAAGAAGGATCTTACAATTCAGCGTTACAAAGGTTTGGGAGAAATGAATCCCGAGCAGCTTTGGGAAACCACCATGGATCCCGCGAAGCGCACGCTCCTGCAAGTGCGCATCGACGATGCCGTCGAGACTGATGAGATCTTCACCGTCTTGATGGGCGACGCCGTCGAACCCCGCCGCAAATTCATCGAAGACAACGCGCTGGATGTGAGGAACCTGGATATCTGATCTAGCGCAAGTTGTTAACTTGCGTTCTGCGGACGTTATCCAGTCACAACCGCGGAACACGGGGTTAGTACCACCCGTGTAAGCGGGTGGGTTAATTGCTCAATCCCCATCTCGAACAACCGACCCATCCGCTTACGCGGATGGTACTGACCTCATTTCGGCCTCTTCCCAAAAATTCTTCTTGCCTAAACTTCCAATCCGGGTAATCTGTGGTCTCGATGACCTTCGAAACCAACCGCCGCCAATTTCTGCGAGGCGCGATCGCTGCGAGCGCGCTGCTCGCGGCCCAGTCGCGGGTTCTCTCACTTAATTACGAACGTCGTTTCGCGCCGGTCAAAGTCTCACGCGATCGAGTGATTCGCGAAGTCGTTGGGCTCAGACCTTATCGCGC
>DASWQK010000579.1:0-1932 GCA_036403735.1 Pyrinomonadaceae bacterium | reverse complement strand
ATTGCTCGAAGCCGCGAAGACGTCAGTACCGCGCGCGACCAGAGAAGATATCTGCCCTTCAGTCGACTGCAGCAGAAGTGTGTCTCGACCATCGTCGGTCACTGAATAGACGCGTCCTTTGTCTGACGTTCCAATCAACACACCGCCCCTGGTTGCCAGTACCGAAAATCCAGTAACCGTAGTCGAACTCCAGAGAATGTCCGTGCTGCCGTCGGGCAGAATATGAAAGACAGCGGTACGTGCGTTCGAAAGATCGTTTCGGCTTCGCACCGGCGTCGCTGCCTGTATAACCTGGGCCGCGCTTGTCTCATCGGTTGCAGCCGCGATCGCCGCCGCCGCAGCCGCGGCCGCACCAGCGGCATCAGTGGTCGTCACCGCGGTTGAACCTGACTTTGCCGTGGCCGCCGCGTCTCCAAGAGCCAAAGCATAGATCGAGCCGTCGGGCGCCGTCGCCAGCGAATGAATTTCTCGCAGTGAAGCGTCATACAGAGCGAATGCTTTGCCGTCCGATGAAATTCTTAGCACTATGCCACCCGGATCAGTGCCGGCAATTAGATCGCCGCGCGCGGTCACCGCGAGCGACATAACATGGGTTTGATTAGTATCGATGAGCAAGGATGTTTCCGGCTTCGCGCCCGCTGCGCGCACCCGATAGAGTTTGCCGTTGTCGCCAGTGCCAACTGCTAACGAACCATCATTGAGTATGGCGAGCGACCAAATATATTTGTCGTTCGGATCGAAATAGACCTCGGATTTTCCATCGGTAGTAACCCGATAGACCTTTCCATCGGGCGACGTCGCGGCAAATACGGCACCGTCTTTGGCGATTGCTAAAGCCGTGACGTCCAGCTCTGATGATTTGAAAAGCAAAGAGCCTTTGCCGTCCGCAGCGACGCGAAACAGTTTTCCGTCGTGCCCGGTCCCCAGATAAACGTTCCCGGCCGCGTCGATTGCGGTCGACCAAACGTACGCCTGTTCCGTATTGAAGATTTCAGTAGCTTTGGGCGCGAGCGTCACCACTCCAGTGTCGCTGATCGAAATTCCGTGGGCCTCACCTTTCAGCAAATCAGCGCGCGATCCGATGTCCCAGATAATCGGCTCGCCTGCAAACGCCGGGACGGCGCCAAAGACAATTGCGGCAACCAGAGGAATCAACAGTTTGGTTTTGTGCATGATTATTAAGACAAACTAAGTACCTATGAATCTTGCATAAAGTGAACGCGCAGTCGCCACATCATCTGTTCCACGAATGATCGAACGCGCATCCTGAAAAATCGTCATCTCGAATTCACCGGTTTGGAATCGTAAAAGATAATCGTTTAGTTTCACTTCTCCCGACGACGCCAATCTTTCACCCAGCAGATTTAAATCTACTCGCGCGGGCTGAGCAGGAGAAACCTGCACCGCATGGCGGCCACACAAGACGGCAGCGAAATCCCGGTTGTCCGGCTCGAGCGTAGCAAACTCATGCTGCGAACAAGTAGGACAATCCGCGACCGGCTCTCCGGTCGTGATGCGGCGCCATTCGTTGTGCCACACATCGAATTGCATTAGCGAGTTGTGCAACTCTTTTTCCTGCCCGGTCAAAAGCTTCAGCGCTTCGCTCACCTGGACTGCGGCAACGATATTGATGATCGGCATGATCACGCCCGCTGTGTCGCAGGTTGGCGCACTCGCAACCGCCGGGGCTTCCGGAAAAACGCAACGAAGACATGGCGAGTCGTTTGGCTTGATCGTCATCGTCACACCATACGATCCAACCGCCGCGCCATAAATCCAATTCACATTGTGTTTCACGCAGGCATCGTTGATTAGGTAGCGCGTCGCGAAATTATCGGTGCCGTCCAGGACGACGTCGCACTGCGCGATCAACCGTTCGATATTTGAATAGTTGACGTCGGCAATTTCGGGCTCAACGTTTATCTCAGAATT
>DASWQK010000578.1:0-7886 GCA_036403735.1 Pyrinomonadaceae bacterium | reverse complement strand
CAGCCCGCAGCTCACCCAGCCTTTGTTCCGACGGCAATGCAGAAGAAGTGGCATCTCGTGGTTGCGCGTGCAATCGTAACTGAACCGAAGGGCACGCTCAAGATTAATTCGATGCTGTGACGGGAAAAGGTGATGTGATCGTTGGCTTACCGGGAGAAAGATTTTGAATAAATCTCCGAGCAGTTCATGGCACGCGGCCAGGGTTCTTTTCCGTATTCAAAAACTCGTCACTGCGCGGCGCCGGCCGGCTGACTACAATGGTCTTTGAAGCAGGCGCCGGCAGGGGCGGTCGTTCAGCTCCAGGTAAGGCCTTGAATGCGATCGCCAGGTGCGCGTCGCCGGCCAGAACTCTCGAGAAAGTAGCCGATGAATAATCCTGGACGGAAACCTCCAGGCTATAACGCGTCTTTGCGTCGGCGGCTAACTCAGTCACTTGCGGCATCACGACGCGGGTTTCCACGGTACTTCCGGTGCGTCGCCGCAGTTGCAACTCGACCGCGACATTTCGTAACGTCTCGTTCGAAATGTTGTGAAGCGTGCCGCTGAGCACGCTCTTCTTGCCATCGATCGTCGCCTCATCGACCAGCACTTCGACTCTCGGTTTTTCTTTCTCGATCTTTTCAGCTGCCGCAGCGGCCGCAACCTGTCCCTCGTGACGTTTGCGCAGATAGAGGTAGCCACCCAGCACGCTTCCGGTCAAAATCAGGGCGCAGAGAAAGCCGATGATCAGTCGCCGTGTGTGACGCTGCTCTTCTTCTTCGATTGGGATTGGTTCAGTTTCGAGTTGATTTAGGATTTGCATTGATTACTACAGAGTTAGGAGTTGTGTCGACGCTGATTATTTTCCTGGCTGAGTCGACCAGAACTATGGATGCTTTGAGATCAAGCTCGCGCGCCTTGATTCTGGACGTCGCGGGAGCCGTACCGGTTATGTTTTCGATCAGCGCGTTAAGAAAATCCTGTTCAGCTGCGCCGCTACTCGGCAGAGTGATCCATTCCGCGCCGGTGGGGCCATCAGTGCGCCCTTCGATCTTGGCGTTTACGGAAATGTTTGCGCTGACGCCGTCAATGGATTGCACTTCGACAGTGATCGTGTAACGGCCGCGGGTCCAGTTCCGCGTGTCATCGGTAACGATACTCGCGTAACGATTCAGTTCAGACTGGGCCACCACCGCGCCTTTGATAAAAGTGTACGGCTGGGTGACCAGGATGCCGCTGTCGGGTTTGGACGACGCTTCATCGAGGATTAGTTTGCGATCGCGCATTACTTCGGCGACGACTTTGATGATCACATCGCGGCGCGCAGTCAGACGATAAGGGTTCGGCAGCATCCCCCGTGCGCGGGTTTTGTCTTTGCCGAAATTTATCCCGGAGCCCGTCGTGCCGACATTGGTCTTCGCGCCGTTGTTTGCTGGAGCTTTGTTAGAGCTGTTGTCGGTGATGCGCTGGTTTTGGGTATCGACTCCTTTGCCTTGTCCGAAGGCGACCGTCGATCCGAACAGAGCGACCAGGACTATTGTGAAACAAAGCGAAGATTTCATTATTGCCACCTC
Organism: Pyrinomonadaceae bacterium; assembly: GCA_036403735.1. Taxonomy (GTDB): domain Bacteria; phylum Acidobacteriota; class Blastocatellia; order Pyrinomonadales; family Pyrinomonadaceae; genus UBA11740. The sequence goes on along the minus strand of DASWQK010000578.1, from coordinate 6,333 downwards.
ATCGCGAGAGAGAAACGGGCCGGGGACATCTCTGAGAATAGTCCGATTGATCGGTAAAGACAAGCGATCGATCGTGACGCCTCTGACGATAGATGATCGTCAGCGTCCCTGCGTTCGCTCCCATTCCCGCAACGCCCGCACACCTTTTTCAAAGTCGGTTGAGTTGTTATAGAAGTTGTGTTTACCGTCGTCACGCGCGGGGTCGCGAACATAATAGAGGTAGTCTGTTTGCGCGGGGTTCAGGGCGGCGTCGATTGAGCTCTCGCCCGGATTTCCGACCGGTCCAGGTGGCAAGCCGGAAAAGATGCGCGTGTTGTAAGGCGAGCGGCGATTAACATCACTCAAATATACTTTGCCGTCGTCGCGCCATTTGCCCGCGAGCTTGGACGCGTAAATGATCGTTGAGTCGATTCCCAACGCCGTGTGCTTCTTCAGACGGTTGTAAATCACTGAGGCGACCAGCGGTCGATCCTCTTTTAACTTCGCTTCTGTTTCTATAAGCGAGGCAATAATCACGATTTGTCTGGGCGACATTCCCAAGACGCGCGCGCGTTCAGCGCGTTCAGGTGTCCATTCCTGTCGGAAGCGTTTTACCATTCCGGCGATTACCGCCGCAGCTTTCGTGTCCGGCGGATAACTGTACGTCGCCGGGAAAAGATAGCCTTCCAGGTCCTTCGCATTCGGATCGAAATCGCGAATGCCGCTCGTATCGTCCATCAACTTGAGCGCTTCGTCTTTGTCAGCCAGGCTCAGCTCAGGCACGTGCGTCATCGACTCCGCAATGTCCCAATGCGTCCAGCCTTCGATCACGGCGAAGCGGCTCAGGCGCTGTTCACCTTCTTCGAGTTTCTTCAGCACTCCCAGCGGCGTGATCGGAGAAGGAAAGCGATACTCGCCGGCTTTGATCAGCTTTGCGCTACCGGTCAGTTTTATGTAGAGCAACAGTGGCCACTTGCGGCGAATGACGCCTTCACTTAGCAACTTGTTGGCGATGCTTTCCGGCGTTGAGCGGCGGGGGATTTCGATGTACTCGCCGGCTTTTTCATGAGACGCAGGAGATCGCATCTCGCGATACAGCCAGAGCGCAAAGATGCCAGGCGCCGCGACGAGAACAAAAAGAATCGCGAGCAGGATTCGTCTGTTTCTTTTCTTGAGTGGCATAAACCCGTTGATCCACTACTCAATATATGGAGTGCGCCGGCAGAGCGGAGCGGCGACGGCGCTTTGGTTTGGAGTACCGCGTTTACGCGGCCGCCTGAAGGCGGAACTCCAAACAATCCAAAGCGGTGTCGGGGCTAACACTTGCCACCGCACTCCAAATCCTTCGCGCCTTCGGCATCCGGCTTTGCGGCAATAAAGTCGCGCAAAATAATCGCGGCTGACTCGCTATCAATCCGTTTCGCAACTTCGCTCGCTTTTACGCCGCGTGACCTCAATTCTGATTCGGCAGCGGCCGTTGTCAGCCGTTCGTCCTGCAAAAAGACTGGAACGCTGAGCGACTTACGAAAGTTCTCGGCGATTCGTTGCGCGTCTTGCGCCGCGTTGTTTTCCTTTCCATCCAAACTTAAGGGCAAACCGATGACCAGCGCCCGTGCATCATAATCGTCGATGAGCGCAACAACCCGACGCAGCAGGGCTTTCCAGCTGCGTCGCTCTATGCGTTCCAGCGGAGTTACGGTTATTTGCAATTCATCAGACACCGCCACGCCGACGCGTTTCGCGCCCAGGTCAATCGCTATTAACCGCCTTGGCGGCGCCGTGACTTTGCCAACAGCTTCGGGTGTTTGTGATGAATGCACTGACCAGCTCTAAGATGAATTTAACCGAGGGCGTGCTGCTTGCGCCCGATTTAAGCACGGGCTATGATACAAGCGTTCGGCTGAAGCTCTAAGTTCACAGTGAAAATTGCCGGCCGCCCCGAGCCTTTTCGAGGATTAACTGATGTCATTTAAAAGCAAGTTTCTGATGATTGTCCTGTCGGCATCGCTCGCGATGTATTCGATTGCCGGCGCTTGGATCGCGACGCGTGCGCAACAGCCTGCCAATGACCCGAACGCCCAGCAGAAGATCTTTGAGAGCGTGCTGCAGCATATTCAAAACGACTATGTTGACGAGCCGAACATGGAAAAAGTTCGCGCGGGCGCGTTACGCGGGTTAGCGTACGGACTCGATCCGTATTCAACTTATTTGACGCAGGAGCAGGTTAAGGACTACCACGCTGGCGCGAAGAACAATCAAGTTGGAATCGGCGCCGAGCTTTCACAGGCTTCGTCATTCTTATATGTCGTAGCGCCGGTGAAGGGCTCACCCGCGGATCAATCGGGCGTGCGCGCTGGCGACGTAATCGAATACATCGACGCCAAAGCGACGCGCGACATTTCTTTGTACGACGCGCGCCAGTTGTTGAATGGCGCGGTAGGAACGGAAGTGAAACTGCGAATTCTTCGCTCAGGCGCGCGGCCACTTACCTTGAGCGTGAAACGCGGCACATTTCGGGCGCCGGCTGCCGAAGCGCACATGGAGCAGGGACGCATCGGCGTTCTCAGAATCAACAGCCTTGATGCTGGCGAGGCCGCCGACGCGAAAGCAAAGCTTCAGGAGTTGATGAAACAGGGCGCGCAGAAAATTGTGGTTGACTTGAGGAGCGTCGCCGGGGGCGACATCCAGGAGGGCGTCACAGTTGCAAACTTCTTTGTGCGCGAAGGCGCTATCGCCAAGACCATCGGCCGCGAGCAAAAAGTTTTGAAGTCGTTCGATGCTGATCCGAAAGTCGCTCTTTTCAATGGACCAGCTGTCGTGCTAATCGATTTGGGAACTGCCGGCGCCGCGGAAGTTGTCGCCTCGGCCTTCAGTGAAACAAAGCGCGGTGACGTCGTTGGCGAGAAGAGCTTCGGCGCTGGCGCTGAACAGGAGTTGTTTACGCTTCGTGATGGTGACGGATTGTTATTGACGACCGTGAAATGGGCGTCCGGCACCGGCAAGCCATTCCTTGGTGAGGATCGAACTCATTCAGGAATTTCGCCGACGGTTGAAGTTAAGCGGCCTGACACTGCGGAAGCTACCGACGTCGACGATCTCGCCGGCGGCGATGAAGACAAACCTAACCAGGCAAAACCCAACCCCCCATCGGAACCGATTGTGCCAAAGCCGCAACCCGATGATATTCAACTTAAGAAGGCAATCGAGATTCTGCGCGATAAGCCGGTCCAAAAAGCGGCGTGAGTCGGCTGATAGTCTAAGCCCAATCGAAAGACCGGAGCGGAATTACATTCTGCCCGGTCTTTCACTTTTGAATTAAGACAAAACAATGGCTCTCCTGATTGGATTTTTTGGGGTTCTGCTAATCACAGGTGTCCTGTGGGACGTCTTTGAAACGATCGTCTTGCCGCGCAGGGTAACGCGCCGCGTTCGCCTCACCCGTTTATTTTATCGCTTCACCTGGAGTCCATGGTGGGGCATCGCCCGCGTCATCAGGAAAAAAAAGAGACGCGAAACCTTTCTGGGGATCTATGGACCACTCTCGCTGCTGGTGTTACTTACCGTTTGGGCCGCTAGCGTCGTGTTCGGATTTGCGCTTCTGCATTGGGCCATCGGATCAAGAATGAGTACCGTCAATAGCGCGGCGAGTTTCTTCACAGATTTCTACTACAGCGGCACAACTTTCTTTACGCTTGGCCTGGGCGACGTCACACCGTCAGGCGCGGCGGCGCGAACAATCACCGTGGTTGAAGCGAGCATTGGATTCGGAATGCTGGCTCTCGTCATTGGATACCTGCCGGTCCTTTACCAGGCCTTTTCGCGACGCGAGGTGAATATTTCAATGCTTGACGCGCGCGCCGGCACGCCGCCGACGGCGGTCGAGTTGCTTTGCCGGCACCAGGAAGCGCGCAGCATGCCGAATCTTGATCAGTGGCTGCGTGATTGGGAGATGTGGGCGGCGGATTTGATGGAGAGTCATTTGTCGTATCCAGTACTTTGCTTCTTCCGTTCACAGCATGACAATCAATCATGGCTGGCGGCTCTTAGTACGGTCCTGGATGTGTGCAGCCTGGTAATGGTCGGTATTGATGGCGTAGCGAAGTGGCAAGCGCAACTAACGTTCAAGATGGCGCGGCACGCGCTTGTAGATATCTCGCAAATCTTCAATACCTCGCCGTTGCAACACGATCGATCGAGAATGACGGATGAAGAATTAGCGCAGCTTCGTTCGCAATTATTGGCGCGTGAAGTCACGCTTAGTGACGAGCCTGGGGACGATAAAACACTCGAGGATCTGCGTGCGCTGTATGAACCTTATACCCAGGTTTTGTCGCGCTACTTGATAATGTCATTGCCGGAGTGGCTGCCCAAGTCACGCACTTCAGACAACTGGCAAACCAGCGCCTTCGAAATCAGATCTCCCGCACCGGATCAGCCCTTCAAGACCTGCATGCTGAAACAGCCCACGCCATCGCGAGTGCGCGCCGCTTCTAACAAAGCAGACTAACTCGCGTTGATGATATGGAGTGTTGGACAGTCTATATCGTACATCGCACCTGTTTTAAATAATGTTCGCGCTCCACGGCCTGATTATCTTCTCTTGTAATTAGATTGCGACGCGCGAAACTTACCGCGAAATAATGCTGTACTCGCGCTCTCGCGAAGAATTCTTTCTCACGTCAATAAAAAAAGGCACGAAGATTGCCGCCTTCATTGTGAATCGCAGGAACCCGACACTTTATTAATGAATCAATAAGGAGATTTCGACATGCTCGTTACCAAAAAAATGCTGTTGGCTTTGACGTTGGTTGGCGCGCTGGTTGGCGCAGGCGTCGGGACCATGGCCACGCGAACAACGCAGAGTACCAGCGCAGCAAACACCAGCTACGACACGACGAAGCCGGTCACGGATACTGAAAGAACACCTGAGCAAATAGCGGCGAACAACAGCTCGCAGTACAGCACGACCGAAGAGCAGACCGCGTATCGCCAGGGCTTCGATGCCGGCTATTCAGCTTGCACCGGCAACACTGGCGCGTCTTCGCGAAGCGTCGCTTATGACTCTGGTCCGAACTACCGCTCAACGTCGCGTTCTACTCGATCTACACGTCGGGTCTATTACGACTATGGCACCCGCTCGCGCGGCCGCTCGTTCTGGCAGAAGCATCGCGATAAGCTGACGCTCGCCATGGGCACGGGGCTCGGCGCGGCGATCGGCGGATTGGCCGGCGGCAAGAAGGGTGCAGGCATTGGCGCTCTGGCGGGTTTGGGTGGTTCAGCGCTCTACACCTACAAACTTCGGAAGCGTCATCGCAGTTATTAAACGGAGCTTCGCTTGAGTAAAAAGTCGAAACTTCTGTGGGCCGTACTAGTTGTGGTCGCGATGAGCGGAAGGGCAGTTTCCTTTGGAGCTGCCCTTTCGCTATCGAAGCCACAACAAAGAAGATCAAGGCCGGCCGAAACACCACGTGCAGTCTCACTGCCGCACGCGGTTACGTTTCGCGAAGTCCATGGCCGCGGATTGCTCGTCAATGCCTGGATCAATTCAGCCGGCCCGTTCACCTTTGCTATCGATACCGGAGCTGGGGTGACCATAATTTCGCCGCGGGTCGCGCGTGAAGCAGATGTCAGCGTTCGCAGCGGACCAGGACCATCTATCGCGGGACTCAGCGGTGTAATCGTGTCTGCCAATGATGCCACTGTTCAAAGCATCGCGCTCGGCGATCCGCAGAATCAATTACCCGCGAAGTCTGATGTAATCGTCAGCGGCGGACTGCCCAACGATCTTGACGGTCTGCTCGATCCGAGTGATGCCTTTGGAAAGTTCGGGTACTCGATCGACATTCCACGTCACGAGTTATCTGCGTTCGATCCGCGTGAATCTCCTCTGAGTGTTCGCACACAACCACGCGATGGCGCGGTCGTCGCGTGGCAACAGCAGAGAAATAGCCACCGGCCGTTTGTCCAACTCAACACTGGTGAGAACGCTCTGATTGATACCGGTTCAAGTCTTGGGCTCGCCGTGCAAAGCGGCGCTCTCGACAATGAACGTTCATCGCAGTCGACTGTCCACGATGTAGGAGGCCGCGTTTCAGCCCATCGAGTCGCGCCGCGCACGGTTTCGATCGGTTCTCTGGTATTGCGACAGGTTCCTACTGATATGATTTCCGGGGCGTCGTCGGATGCTCCTGTGCTGCTCGGTCTAAATGCTTTGCGGCCGTTCAGATTACGATTCGATCCACTTCACCGCCTCATCGAGATTGCGCCAAGTTACGATTAAGGTGGCCAATCGTCTTAGACATCACCGCCGCCAGGGCTTCATCATTCCCCAGCTGATCTTGCGGAAAAATACTT
>DASWQK010000577.1:0-4683 GCA_036403735.1 Pyrinomonadaceae bacterium | reverse complement strand
GAAACAATCGCTTTTTCATCCTTCATCCTTCCTACTTCATCCTTTCAATCTGGAGCGGGCGACGAGATTCGAACTCGCGACCCTCAGCTTGTAAGGCTGATGCTCTACCAACTGAGCTACACCCGCCCTTTTCTGAGATCTCAGATTTTAAATTTGAGACCTCAGAAATCTGAAATCTCAATGGTGCAGGGGGTAGGATTTGAACCTACGTAGGGCAGTGAAGCCCGCCGGGTTTACAGCCCGGTGCCTTTAACCACTCGACCACCCCTGCCTGTCCTCTATAAGTAAGTGCGAAACGAACCGGTGAGAAAGACAAGATGACCTCATCAGCGCGCACTCCGACCCACGTCGCAAACTCGTAACTTTAGCTGAGGTGAGTTGTGTTTGGCAAGCGCGCTCCGACGAAACCACACATCGAATGCGAACGGATGACTCGAAGCAAATCCGCGAACAAGAACGTTGGAGCCGGCGAAGGGACTTGAACCCCCGACCTACTGATTACAAATCAGTTGCTCTACCAACTGAGCTACGCCGGCCCTGTAGCGGCCGCGTCATACTAGCAGCATGGAATTTCAAAGTGAAGTATGAAGTTGTCCATTATCGCGACGCATGTTTTCGCTGACGTGCCGACGAATCAGAACCTGCGGGCAAGAGTTGCATAACGCTAACTTGACAACGGTTTACCCGTTTCCTATTCTAGCCGTTCGCGTTTTAGGCGCTTTTTAGAGAAGGGTTTATCTATGTCGACTTACTTTCCCAGCGGTCAGGGTTTGTCTCAAAATCGGAAGTGGCATGTGGTTGATGCCAGCGGCAAGACCGTCGGCCATCTCGCATCGGAAGTTGCGGCCGTCTTAACCGGCAAACGCAACCCGCAATGGACTCCATTCATGGACATGGGCGATCACGTGATCGTGGTCAACGCGCGCAAGGCTATGTTTACCGGCTCGAAGCAGACGGACAAGGTTTATCGCCGCCACACTCTTTATCCGGGTGGCTTGCGAGAGACTTCCGTGACCGACATGTTCGCGAAACATCCCGAGCGGGTCATCGAATTGGCAGTGAAAGGGATGTTGCCCAAAACGAAATTGGGCAAAGCGATGGCTAAGAAGCTGAAAGTATACGCTGACGCCGACCATCCGCACGCGGCGCAGCTACCACAAGTCCTCGACCTCCCTTCCATCAGAAAACAGAAATAGAAAATCAAAAGGATTAAGACGTGGCAGATATTGAATACTACGGAACCGGGCGCCGCAAGACAGCTACCGCTCGAGTTTATTTGCGACCGGGCGGCGGCAACGTCGTGGTGAATCGTAAGGAATTCGATTCGTACTTTCCGAACGAAACTTTGCGAATGATTATTCGTCAACCTTTGAACTTGACTGAAACCACAAACAAGTTCGACATCCTGGCGAACGTAGCCGGCGGCGGGCCGGCGGGTCAGGCCGGCGCAATCCGTCACGGCATCACTCGCGCGTTGCTCGAATACAATGCCGACTTGCGGCCGACGCTGAAGCACGCGGGACTGATTACCCGTGATCCGCGAATCAAAGAGCGCAAGAAGTACGGACAGAAGGGCGCGCGCAAGCGCTTCCAGTTCTCGAAGCGATAACTTTGAAGTTTCAAACCTGAGATTTGAGAACTCAGAAGTCCATTGTCGCGATTTCAGATTGGTTGCTTCAGCGTGAAGCACGGTCGCGGCGAGTACATAAACCAATTGATAAGGAGAAAGTAGTTTGGTAACCGTTACGATGAAAGAATTGCTGGAGGCCGGTGTTCACTTCGGCCACCAGGTGCGTCGTTGGAACCCGAAAATGAAGGAATACATTTTCGGCGAGCGCAACGGCATCTACATTATCGATCTGCAAAAAACGCAAAAGATGTTTCGCGAAGCTCTTCAGGCCGTATCCAATATGGTTGCCGAAGATCGCGGCAAGACCGTGCTCTTCGTAGGCACCAAGCGCCAGGCGCAGGATGCAGTACGCGAGGAGGCAGAACGCTCTGGACAGTATTACGTGAATCAGCGCTGGCTGGGCGGCCTGCTCACGAACTTTCAGACAGTGCAGAAATCTATCAAGCGCTTGAAAGATCTCGACGTTATGCAAACCGACGGGCGCTATGAAAAGCTGACCAAGAAAGAACGCATCAAGCTCGACCGCGAACGATTGGGGCTGGAAAAGGTACTCTCAGGCATCAAGTCGATGACGCGACTGCCCGACGCCGTCTTCGTGATCGATGTGCGCAAAGAAGAGATCGCCGTCGCGGAAGCCAACAAGCTCGGCATTCCGGTGATTGCAGTGGTAGATACCAACTGCTCGCCGGAAGGAGTCGATTACGTGATCCCCGGAAACGATGATGCGCTGCGCGCGGTTCGGCTGTTCGCTTCGCGTATCGCTGACGCGGTCCTCGAAGGCCAGCAAATGTTGACCGAAGGTGGCGCGTCGGCGGAAGAGCCGCCCGCGGCAGAACCAACCGGAGTTGCGACGACCGCGTCCGTTCTGGAGAGCCCGGTAAATCCGCAAATCACTGACTCGGTCACGCCGGAAGAACTGAAAGCTCCTGAAGAGGAACCGATCAGTGCCGCGCCTGCTGAACCCATGGCGCCGAAAGAAACCGAAAACGAGAACGCGGAGGTCGTCGCCGCTACTTAACGCGAAGCAATATTCGAAACGATCGGCGAGCGCAGCCTCAATCAGCGGGAACTCCGCCGGGCTGCGCATTTTCATGAAATAACCTTAGGAGAACATAAGTAATCATGGCAGACATAACCGCAGCTGCGGTCAAGTCCTTGCGAGAGAAAACCGGCGCCGGAATGATGGAGTGCAAGAAAGCGCTGATCGAGGCCGACGGCAATGAAGACCGAGCGAACGAAATCCTACGGGAACGTGGTTTAGCATCAGCGAAGAAAAAAGAAGGACGCGTCGCCGCTGAAGGCGTAGTGGGTTCGTATATTCACATGGGCGGCAAAGTCGGCGTGCTCGTCGAAGTAAACTGCGAAACGGATTTTGTCGCGCGCGGCGAAGACTTTCAGCAACTCGTCAAGGACATCGCGATGCATATCGCGGCGGCCGAACCGCGCTATGTCTCGCGCGATGAAGTAAATGCCGAGACGATCGATAAGGAGCGCGACATCGCGCGGGCTCAAGCGACGAACGATCCGAAGAATGCCAGCAAACCCGATCAGGTGATCGACAAGATTGTCGAGGGACGGCTCAACAAGTTTTATGAAGAGTTCGTGCTTCTCGATCAGCCGTTCATCAAGGATCCGGCTCAGACTGTCGGCGAGTTGGTGACGGAAAAAATCGCTAAGACCGGCGAGAAAGTTACGATTCGGAGATTCGCTCGCTACAAAATGGGCGAAGGGCTCAGCAAACGTGAAGACGACTTCGGAGATGAAGTAGCTAAACTAGCCGGAGCGTAGTTAATGAAGTCAGTACCACCGTACGCATCATTCATAGATGACGACAGAAACCAATCAACCAAAGCTCGAATTCCGTCGCGTCCTGCTGAAAATCTCCGGCGAAGCATTGGTGGGCGAACAAACGTTCGGTATCGACGTGAATGTTGCCAAGTCGGTCGCTGAAGAAATTAAGCAGCTTCACAGTCTGGGCCTCGAAGTTGCCCTGGTTGTGGGTGGCGGAAACATTTTCCGCGGTGTCTCGGCCAGCGCCGGCAATATGGATCGCTCGGCCGCCGATTACATCGGCATGCTCGCAACCGTCATGAATGCCGTCGTGTTGCAGGACGCGTTGGAAAATTTGCAAGTGCAAACGCGAGTGATGTCCGCGATCGACATTCCGCAGCTCGCCGAACCATTCATTCGACGTCGCGCGATTCGCCATCTCGAGAAAGGCCGAATCGTAATCTTCGCCGCCGGCACAGGCAATCCATTCTTCTCGACCGACTCTGCCGCAGCGTTGCGCGCTTTGGAAATCAAGGCCGATGTAATTCTGAAGGCCACTAAGGTCGATGGTATCTACACGGCAGATCCGATGAAAGACAAAGCTGCCACGAGATTCGAATCGATCACCTACCAGGAGGTTCTGGAAAAGCAACTAAAAGTGATGGACGCGTCGGCGATTTCTCTCTGCATGGATAATGATCTTCCGATCATTGTCTTCAACATGCGCGAAGTCGGAAACATTGCACGGGTGGTCATGAGCAAGTCAGGCATCGGAACGCGTGTCTCGCTGAACAAACTCGTAAATCCTGAATAGTAAATCGTAAATAGAGATTTCACTTTTCGCGCGCAGCGCGGGAATCCGCACAGTTCGTTCTTTACTATTCGCCATTTACGATTTACGATTCACGGCCTGCTAATCATTTACAATTCACGACCAATATGACTGAACAAGACGTCATCAAAGAGACCAAACCGCGGATGGAATCGGCGATTGACGATTTCCGCCGCAAGCTGGCAACCGTTCGCACCGGCCGCGCGTCCGTAAGTTTGCTCGACACCGTGATGATCGATTATTACGGAACGCCGACGCCGCTAAATCAAGTGGCTTCAGTTCATGCGCCCGAGCCGCAGATGCTGACTGTGCAGCCCTGGGATCCAACTCAACTCGGGAACATCGAAAAGGCTGTGCGGTCCGCAGATCTTGGTTTGAATCCGTCGAACGACGGCAAGCTCGTGCGGATTCCGATTCCCCCGCTGACGGAAGAGCGTCGCAAACAACTCGC
>DASWQK010000576.1:0-4663 GCA_036403735.1 Pyrinomonadaceae bacterium | reverse complement strand
AACTGAATCGAATCGCGCCGCGCGCCAGCTCTTCGCCACGTCCCAACGCTTTAATTACCGGCGATGGCTCTAAGGTCCCGGACGAACAGGCCGAGCCGGTCGAAACGGCGACGCCTTGCATGTCGAGATGAATCAGCAAACCCTCGCCTTCAATGAAACGAAACGAAATATTGGACACGTGAGATAGCCGGCGCTGGCGATCGCCGTTGAAGAGGATTGTATCGACTCTCGCCTGAACGTCCTTTTCAAATCGATCGCGCAGACGCGCCGTGTGTTCGTTTCGCTGGACCATTTCTTTTCGCGCAAGTTCCGCGGCGGCGCCAAAGGCGACGATGTTAGGAACCGATTCAGTTCCCGCACGGCGCTCGCGTTCCTGATGTCCACCTATTTGCTGCGGAAACAGACGCACGCCGCGACGAATGAACAACGCCCCAGTTCCTTTCGGCGCATACATTTTGTGCGCCGACAACGACAGCAAATCGCACCGAACGTGTTCGACATCGATCGGAATTCGACCTGAAGCCTGGACGGCGTCGGTATGAAACGATAAATGCTTTTGACCACTTTCACGCGTGGCAGAAACGAGCGCTCCGATCTCTTTCACCGGTTGAATGGTGCCGATTTCGTTGTTGGCCATCATCACGCTGATCAAGACCGTGTCGGCGCGAATGGCCGCGCGCACATCCTCGACGCGCACGACGCCATCGTCGTAAACCGGCAAACGCGTAATCGTCCATCCGTTCTTTTCCAGATATTCCAGCACGCCGCGAACCGAAGGATGCTCGATCGCCGAGGTAATAATGTGGCGTCCATGAACTTGTGCGGCTTCACAAACGCCGCGAATCGCGAGGTTGTTTGCTTCCGTCCCGCCAGAGGTGAAAACAATCTCGTTCGAGCGCGCGCTGATGAGTGAAGCGATCTGACGCCGCGCCTTGTCGACCGCGGCCCGCGCCTCTTGTCCGAATTGGTGGATGCTGGAAGCATTGCCAAACTTTTCCGTGAGGTACGGCATCATCGCGTCGACTACCCGCGAGTCGATCGGAGTGGTGGCGCTGTGATCCAGATAGACTCTACGCATGTGGTTTTCGCTTGGAGTCCCGCCTTTAGACGGGATTTAGCGTTAGAGAATCGCCGTCTGAAGGCGGAACTCCGAACTCTGAACGCCGAAACTGCGACAACTGACTAATCCATTTAGACATCTGAAGAAAGCACCGCCGTACCGCGGCGGTTGCAGCTTGTGTTAGCATTCTGACGCTACCCGTAGGAGTCAGCAAGTCGGCTCTCGGAATCAAACGCTCTCCCTTTCGTATCGCCATCGCTCGATCATGGCACGTGCTGCTGACAGTTCGATGGATTGAAGAAAGGTTGAATCATGAAAACGATTAAACTCACTTTGACGCTCTTCACCGCGATCGCTTTTGTTTGTATCCCTCTTTTACCCACAATCGCCCGCGCGCAAACCACTCAGGACCAAAACCAGGCGAGCCCAATCATGCGCGGTTATCGCACCGGCTACTCAGACGGGTATCAGGCCGGCGTCAGCGATGTCTCGAAGAATGCCGGCAGGGAATTTCGCAACAAGGCCGAATATGATCGCGCCGACCGTGCGTTCAATTCGGCGTGGGGATCGCTGGAAGAATATCGCGACGGGTACCGCCAGGGATTCGAGTTTGGTTACAACGCCGCCTTTGATCACAAGCCGTTTGATTCGACGATTCCGCCGGACCTGAAGCGCCGGACGGAAGATTCAACCGTTCAGTATCCGATCGATCAGAGTAACAAGACGCCCGGTAATAACACGCCCGGCAACAACACCCCGTCCAATAGCGGACCGGATAATGCGTTCGTGCTTCCTCGCGACACGATCATGCGCGTCGAGTTGATGAATAATCTTACGACCGATGCTTCGCAAAAGGGAGATCGTTTTCAGGCGCGGGTTCTTGAGCCAAACCAATTCCAGGGTGCGGTGCTCCAGGGTCATGTCGAGCAGGTCAAGCGCCCGGGCAAAGCAAAAGGTAGTGCGCAACTACAGCTGGCCTTCGATGAGATAAAGATGCCCAGCGGCCGTTCCTCGCGCATCAGTGCGCAAGTGCTCGAAGTGATTCCTAACGGTGGCAGCCAGGGCGTCGGCAAAGTTGATTCTGAAGGCGGCGTGCAAGGCCAGAGTTCAACTAAGGGCGATGTGCAAAAGGTTGGCGGTGCGGCCGGCATCGGCGCGGTCATCGGTCTGATCGCCGGCGGTGGCGCAGGCGCGGCAATCGGCGCAACGATCGGGGCGGGCGTGGGAACCGCGGGCGTTTTGACTCAGCGCGGCAAAGATATTCGTTTGGATCAGGGTCAGCAGTTACGGATTCGCACCAACGCTGATGCCGAGGTCCAGTAGAAGTCGAATTACTTCACCACAAAGACACGAAGGGCACAAAGAATTGAATTAATTTTGTGTCTTCGTGTCTTTGTGGTGAAATCGTCATCGTGTCAATCATCACGCTTCTTACCGACTTCGGCACGCAGGATTATTTCGTTGGGGCGATGAAGGGCGTGATCCTTTCCGCTAATCCGGCGGCCCGGATCGTTGACCTCACTCACGACATTCCACCACAGGATATTCACGCCGGCGCGTTCAATCTGCTCGCCGCGTACAGAGACTTTCCGCCCGGTACGATTCATGTCGCCGTGGTCGACCCCGGAGTTGGTTCAGATCGGCATCCCATACTGATCGAATGCGCCGATCAATTCTTCGTCGGGCCTGACAACGGAATCTTTAGTTGGATATGCGAGCGCGAAGGGAACTGGCGTTCCCATCACCTGACGAACAAAAAGTTCTTTCACCGTCCAACCAGTAAAACATTTCATGGACGCGATGTGTTTGCGCCGGTCGCAGCCGCACTGGCAAATGGAGCCAAACCCGAAGAGGTCGGCCCAGCAGTAGATTCGGTCGTTGAACTTGATTCTCTGAACCCCACAACAACCAATGATGGGAAGATCGAGGGCCGGATCATTCACATCGATCGATTCGGTAACTGCATCACAAATCTAACAGCTCATCATATCGGCGGTGACAATCGAGCGTCGCAGCTTCGCGTAAACGACGCCGAGATTAACTCATTCCGTGAATTCTTTTCTGAAGACCCAGGCGCCCAAAACGAATTGTTCATGCTCCTCGGCAGCGCGGGCTTTATGGAAATTGCGGCGCGAAACGCTTCGGCCGCAAACATTTTGAATGCGCGCCGCGGTCAATCGGTGGTGCTTGTCACCGGCGCGGCCCATCAGAAAAACGCTTCCTCATAACGTGCGATTACGGTTGCTTGTCACCCGCATTTGCCTCTGCTATCTTCGACTTACAAAACTCTGAAGGGCGGAAATAATGGATAAGGCTAAGCAAGGATCTGCAGGCGCGGTCGCTACTGGTTTGCGCGGGGTGATTGCCGCGTCCTCATCTGTAGGCGATGTGAACGGTGAAAAAGGCGAGCTGATTTATCAGGGCCTCAACATTCACGATCTCGCGACGAAGTCTACATTTGAAGAGGTCGTGTTTCTGTTGTGGAATGGCCGACTGCCAAAGCGCGCCGAGTTGGATGAGTTGAAGAAAAGCCTGGCCGCATCCTACGAACTTCCCTGGCAAATCGTTGAATTGATCAAAGGCATCTGCGTGCGAGTAGCCAGGCATTTCGAGCCGATGGACGCCCTGCGCACTGTGGTCTCGGCTCTGGCGATGTTCGACGAAGAGTCGCGCGACCTTTCGCGCGAGGCGAGTATTCGGGTGGCGACGCGTCTAACGGCTCGATTCCCGACCATCGTCGCCGCCATCGAGCGGGCGCGAAACGATCTGGACATCATTGCCCCCAAGCCTGAGCTGAATATCGCAACCAACTTTCTTTATATGATGAAGGGCGAAATGCCCGATGAGTTTGATGCGCACGTTTTGGATGTCGCGCTGATTCTCCAGGCCGATCATGAATTGAATGCTTCGACATTCACAGCGCGAGTCGTGGCGGGGACTTTGGCTGATATGTACAGCGCGGTCATTGCGGCGTTGGGAGCATTATCTGGTCCACTACACGGCGGCGCCAACACGGCCATCATGAAAATTCTGCTCGAGATTGACGACGTCGATCGCGTCGAGGATTACGTTAAGGACGCGCTCTCGAAAAAGAAAAAGATCATGGGCTTTGGTCACGCAGTCTATAAGACTGAAGATCCGCGGGCCACGCACTTGCGCCGCTTCTCGAAAGAGATGGGCGAACGAAAAGGGAATTCAAAGTGGTATGAAATTACCGCGAAGCTCGAAGCGATCATGAAGCGCGAGAAGAACCTGCTGCCAAACGTCGATGCCTATTCAGCTTCGACCTATTACATGATGGGAATTCCGCTGGATCTCTACACCCCGATCTTTGCGATCAGCCGCATCAGCGGCTGGACCGCACACATCCTCGAACAATACGCCGACAACAAACTGATTCGCCCGCGCGCGGAATACGTTGGACCACGGGACGTGCCGTACGTGCCGATTGATGAACGGTGATCGTTAGTCAAAGTAACTTAACTCCCATGCCGAAACGAGCCTCCAAGAAGCAAGCATTGGCTACGATCGAGCCGATTGAGCCTGTGATTCGGGTGATTCGTGCGCAGAGAGTGATTCTTGATCGAGACTTGGCGCGCATCT
>DASWQK010000575.1:0-3404 GCA_036403735.1 Pyrinomonadaceae bacterium | reverse complement strand
TGGATTCGGACGACAATAAGGAACTTTCGGCCCTCCTGGAAAACATTGGGCAGCTCAGCGATGCCGAAACAATAGCGGCCTTTGCCACCAGGTTGAATGATGCCAAGCTGAAAAAGAAGGCGGCTGAGCTTTACGCGATTAGATCGGAAAAGCTTCGACACCAGAAGCCAGACGCACAAAACGATGAAGCAAAGCTTTTCAATGCGGCTTGGATCGACGCGATGAAGGCTTTGGCTCTTGATTCCGAAAACGCAAGGGCAATCTATCAAGTCGGAAGAATCATGCAATATCGGAAAGACCTAGCGGGAGCGAACGAAAACTTCGAGCAAGTAATAAGGCTTGAAGGAGGAAAATACCCAAGAGATGACGAGATATACCTCCGGTCATATCTGCAGAAGGCAGTGATTCTTCTTCAACAGAGCGAAAACACATTTCAAAAGGACGTCTGCGAGTCTTACAAAAACGCCGCAAAGCATTTTGCAGATGCTGGTCTTGATATCAATTGGGACACGGAGGCTAAACCATTCAAGGATCGTTGTAAGTGAGTTAGCCCAGATTTGCTTGCAACACAGTTAAGAAGGAGTAACGATGAAACTTCATCCAGCGATTCTCCTGTTGATTACATTCGGTGCGCTTCCGATCGCCGCGTTATCACAATCAAACTCGCCTCAATCTCCCGTCGAAATCAGCGGCGAAGCTCATCATCATCCAAAAGTCGAAAACGAATTTGTCCGCATCTGGGACGTTACTGTGCCTGCGGGTGACGCGACCCTCTGGCACGTTCACCGGAATGACAACGTCGTGGTCACGTTTGCCGACGCTAATTTGCGGCTTGAGAGCGCCACCGCTGCGCCGGTCGAAGCACAGTGGAAGTTTGGCGAAGTCAGGTTCACGAAGGCGACTTACACTCATCGCGCGATCAATGTCGGCACGACTCCGTTTCATAATTTAACGATCGAACTGCTGAAGTCACCGGGCCCGCAGGAGCAATCACCGAAGTATCCCATCACGCGCACGCCGGTGCTGGAAAACGAACGAGTGCGGGTATTTCGCGTGACGCTCGAGCCGGGCCAATCAACTTCGATGCACACGCACGTGTTCGCCGGTTTGTCGATTGCGCTAACCTCGGGCGAGATTGAAATAACTACCGAAGGAAAGAAGCGAGCCGACAAGCTGAGTCTTCCGCTCGGCGATGTAAGGTGGCGCGCGGGCGCAGTCACGCACTCGATCAAGAACGTCGGCAAGACGCGCTTTGAAGCTGTGGATGTTGAGTTGAAGTAGCTCTACGGTCATTGTTTTCATAATTGGGTATGCCTTCTGTGGTTCTTAACGACTGAGTGCTTCCGATCATTTCTCATTCACACCTCGCTTCAGAAGCGAGGTGCAAGACCGAGCGCGTTTGTCGCTAGCAGTTTCAACCGCTTTCGAATTCAAAAACCGTTGAAACGGTTAGCAGTTTGAATACCCTGAGAACACCTCGCTGAAGCGAGATGTGAATGAGACTGCGCGACCGGAGAGAATTACCGGAGCACGTGCGGTCAGCAATACAACTTTCGAAAGCCATCTATGATTGCGCCCACTCAATCGCTGTAGTAATTTAGGCCCGCTCTTAATCACCTCAGATCTTCAACGCGAAAGGACCCTGGATGATGAAAGCAAAATCTATTTTTGCGACCGTGTTGTTGCTTGGAGTAGTGGCAATCGCGGGCGCAGTTCCCGATCAACCTTTCATGCAGGCGGCTCGCACGAATCTGCAAAATGCAAGGGCCGAATTACAAAGAGCGACTACTGATAAAGCCGGCCATCGCGTCAGGGCAATCAATCTGGTTAGTAGCGCGATTGCGGAGGTGAACGCCGGCATCGCTTTCGATCGCCGTCACAATCACACCCGCTCGCTGACGGCGGAAACGTTGTTCTTCGGCGCGCCCGACCAGCCGCACATGCAGAACGCACTGACCGCGCTCGAGAATGCGCGAGACAACCTCAACAAAGCGACGGCTGACAAAGGCGGGCATCGCGCGAAAGCTCTCGACTACATACGCGACGCGATCGATGAAGTAAGAAAAGGCATCGACGCGGGACGATAAGGGCTCAGCGCAAGGAGCACAGGGCGAAGAGCAAAGTGCACAGAGCGGTCACGATTCGCCTTTGCCCTTAGCCATTTTTATGAAAGCAGTCTTCTTCTCACAACACGGCGGGCCAGACGTTCTCCAGCTTGGCGAAGTTCCTAATCCGCAAATCAAAGCGAATGAAGTCTTGATCGAGGTGCGCGCCTGCGCGCTGAATCATCTCGATGTGTGGGTGCGTAATGGTTTGCCCGGAATAAAGATTCCGCTGCCGCACATTCTCGGATGTGACGTCGCGGGCGTGGTGCGCGAAGTTGGCGACCTCGTGACCTGGACCAGGTCCGGCGACGAAGTGATGGTCCAACCTGGTGTCTCATGTGGTCATTGTCCGGAATGTCTCGCCGGCCGCGACAACATGTGCGACGAATACGACATCATCGGCTATCGACGCGAGGGTGGATATGCAGAGTTCGTCGCGGTTCCGGGCGTCAATGTAATTCCCAAGCCGAAAGACCTGAGCTGGGAAGCGGCGGCCGCCTTGCCGCTCGTGACTCTGACGGCGTGGCACATGCTGGTGGCGCGCGCGCACCTGCAGCCTGGCGAAGACGTTTTGATTCATGCAGCCGGCAGCGGCGTCGGCAGCCTGGGAATTCAAATCGCGAAACTGCTCGGCGCGCGGGTGATTGCGACGGCGAGTTCAGATGAGAAGCTAGCCAAGGCCCGCGAACTAGGTGCCGACGAAACAGTTAATTATTCGAGCGACGATTGGCCTAAAAAAGTGAAGCGACTGACGAATGGACGTGGCGTCGATGTGGTGTTCGAACACACGGGGCAAGCCACCTGGCCGGGATCGATCCTGTCACTGAAGAAGGGCGGGCGACTGGTGACCTGCGGCGCGACCAGCGGCTTTGAGGCGCGCACTGATCTGCGGCACGTGTTCTATCGTCACTTAACCATTCTGGGATCGATGATGGGATCGAAGGCGGACTTGCTCGCGGCGATGAAGTTCATTGAGTCGGGACAGATTCGCGCGGTAGTCGATCGCGTGCTGCCGCTGGCAGAGGCACGCAAAGCTCACGAATTAATGGAAGACCGGGCGCAGTTTGGGAAGTTGGTGCTGAAAGTGTCAGAAGCCCGACCGTAAGGGAGGGCATCATGATTTCCGGCCAATGCTTGGAAAACTTCCGCCTTGCAGGATAGTATTGTCACCCCGAGACGTTTCGGGACTTGTGCTAGAGAGGACCTCAACGTGATAAAGCAAGGGCCAGACGCCAAGGAACTGGATTTCCTTAAGGAACTGGAGAAACACGTAAACAAGTGGGTCGCTATCACCGGCTA
>DASWQK010000574.1:0-3964 GCA_036403735.1 Pyrinomonadaceae bacterium | reverse complement strand
AGGCAGACGCCTCGGCATGAACTAATCACAAAATGAAGCTTTCCGATGACGAACTGAGACTACTTCATTCCAACCATGATGATCGTGAAGGAGCCGGGAACGGCGCGGCCGCGGCCGGGTCCTCCAGGCGTCCCGGGCGGTGGAGATGGGGCCGGTGGCGCGGCTTCCGACGCCATCGCGAACAGATGACCCGTCTTGCTGTCGAACGCGATCGTGCGGGCGCCGTTTGAGGGCCACGTCTTCAAGTTCTGTTCCAGTTCGAACTTTGTCGGGCTCTTCTCCTTGATGATTGTCATCGTGCCGTTGCCCTGGGTGCTGAACGCTTCCATCGTCGCAGGATTGAACGCTGCGCCGTCGGAGCCGCCGGCCAACGGCAGCCGCGCGAGGACGCTGCCGTCTTTCGCACTCAGGACGACAAAGGTCTGCGGCGGCTTCGCATTCGGATCGGGTGTCGACGGAGGTCCCGCCGGCGGCGGCTGACCTGGCGTGCCACGCGGCGGGGCCGGACCGATGGCGCTGCACGCCGCAAACAGAATCTGATTCTTGATATCCAACGCCAACCCATTGCACCCGCCGTTCTCGCCGAACGGAAACGTCGCCTTCACCTTCATTGTTTTCGCGTCGATTACCGCTACGCCGCCCGGCCGCTCCTGGAGAACCTGGTAGACAGTCCCTTTGCCATCGGCGATGGTCTGCTCGGGCGTCCCGCCGAGATCAATGTTGCCGAGCACCGCTCCATCCTTCGCGTCCACGACCATGAGGCTCTTGGTCGGATGACTGCCGATGTAGACACGATCGTTCGAAGTGTCGCAGTAAATGCCGTCCGCTCTGAATCCTGTCGGCACGGCAATCGTCTTGATGAACTTCATCGTCTTCACATCGAACATCGAGAGGTCTGGATGGTCGCTGGTGAAGCCATGCCCGGTGTTCGGGCACACAGTTGCGCCGTTGCCACCAACACCAGGAATCGTGCCCACCGGCGCGAGGGTGTCCAGATCGAAGATCGTCAGACGCTTTTCGAAGGCCGGCACTTCGGGCCTCGTGTCCGTTGCCGGTTGCGCTTGCGTCGCGCCGCGCGTTATATACAGTCGCCGGCCGACTGGGTCCGCGAAGATGTAATCCGTGCCGCCCTCGCCTCCGACCTTTGCGGTCTTGAGTACTTTATACGGGCCGTCTGATTGGGCCTGGAACGCGAGGCCTAATGACGTCAAAAGGACGACTACGCCGGCGGCGAAAAGTATGGTTCGTTTCATGGACACTCCTGAAGATACTGTAATACTGCGTCTTGTACCTCTTTTTCATCGCGGGCGCAAACGAGGTCGGCGGTCGAGGATGGACGCGCAGGACTCGGTCGTTTGGTTTTGTAATAAAGTGCGTGCGGCTGCCGATTATTCCGCGTTGAGCGCCAACGAGCTGCGAAGCAGCGCATGTAGCTAAGCCCAAGGCGAGGCTTAGCGAGCCTTGGGTACGGGGCTCCAATACAATTTTATGGGAGCCGCGGAGCGGCGACCTTTCTATCTCCACAGGTACTTCTCTTCGAACTCTATTCCGTGACTGGTCAAGAGAGCCTTAAATTCTTCCTCAAATGAATTTCTTGAATGATGCGCTTCCTGATTGCGAATGTAATTTCGCACGCGTTCAACTTGCGATTCGCTGACGGTGAACGCCCCATATTTCACTTGCCATTTAAACCGGCCACCAGTCTTGCGATTGGCCCACCCTGATGATTGTGATTTGAGCTTGCTCAGGAATTCTGAAATGGAAATCACCGGTTTGATTCTGGCGAGGACATGAACATGATCCGTCACTCCGTTGATTACCAGCGGCGTGCCGTGCAGATCCTTTACCAGGCCGCCAAGAAAGCGATGCAGGTCAGGCCGCAGTTCTTTGGTAATCAGGGGCAAACGATCCTTTGTGCCATAAACGATGTGATACAGGAGATTCGTGTACGACATCTTTAGATCGTACCCCATTAGTAAAGCGATAATTCGCGGGACAGGTTATTGCTGGTAGCAATGTCATAAGATGAGTTTGCTACTTCCGACGCCGTTCATTTGATCATTGATGGAATCACTCAACCAGCTGCGAAGCAGCGATTGTACCTAAGCCCAACGCGATGCTCTGCGAGCCTTGGGGGCGACATCGCCGCTCCGCGGCTCCTGCAATTAACGTTATCCCAAGGCTCGCCAAGCCTCCCTAAGCAACGTAGAAGTTGAGTCCAGCCCTCAACCAGCTGCGCAAGCAGCGATCGTAGTTAAGCCCAAGGCGAGGCTCGGCGAGCCTTGGGTTACGATTGCCAATATTTGTGGGAGCCGCGGAGTGGCGACGTCGCCCGCTCTGCGGGCTCCGCTGTTCGGAGGGGAGCATGGTTTCCCAAGGCTCACAAAGCCTCGCCTTGGGCTTAGCTATATGTGCTGCTTCGCAGCTCGTTTGAAGAGACCACTCGGTTGTCGTTTTGATCCGGTACCACCGGCTATTTAATTCGTCCGCTTCGCGAACGCGTTGGTCTACCTGCGGGGTGATCCCCGCCGGGCATCGTCTGCGCGTCGTCGTCGCATCCGCTGCGTTCCCTAAGTACGACCGCAATCTGAACTCCGGCGGAGATAACGAACGGGACACACGCTACGTCGTTGTCAGGCAGCGGATTCTGCATGACAAAGCACATCCGTCGTTTGTGCGGCTGCCGATCATTCCTCGGTGAGCGGCTCGGTATGCTGAGGTCCGATATCTGACTTCTCAGTCCTCAGTCCTTTGCTGTTCGGGAGAATCGTAACTTGAATGTCTCAATTGGCGGATTTTGGTAGGCGGTGATTAGGCTCACTGGCGAATTGGGTCAAAGACTTACCAAATGGTTTTAGGCAGACTATGAGCTTCCACGTAGTTGGCCACGGCCTCATCCGATGTAATGAGATGGGAGTCTAGAACAACTGAGCACGCCACGATCAGTTTGTCATGAATCTCATGATGATCTAGCGGATGCCCAATACCAATCAACGCACGTAGGATTTCTTCGTCAATGCCTCTAACCTCGACGTTCGGCGATTCTTCAATAGGAACAAAGGCTTCATAATAAAAGCGCCTTAGAATCTCATCGGCAGTAAGCCATTTTTCAAATACTTCAACAAATGCGATCGATGGAACCGTCAACCGAATCGGAGTACCTCGGCTGTAAAGCGCTTCCGATATTATGGAGTTTGCGTGCTCTGATAATCGCTTCGATTGGCGAAAGATTTCGTCGAAATAAGCGATTAGCCCACTAGTGTCCAATACGTAACGTTCCATACTCGTGTCTAACCAAGTGAGATTGGAGTTCAACGAGTTCGTCCGTTAACTCTATTTCACGATTCCTGAGATTACGCAACATGAATTTGACGAAGGCGACATCACATTCATGCAGTGTAAAATTCATGGAATCGGTTAAGGCATAGAGTAACGTAATAAGCTCCCCGCAGTTGTAACCGTCCTGTTTGCCTAATTTTTCAAGTAGCTGAGAAAATAAATAAGCTAGCGCACCTAGTTCACCACTCCACCACTCAGCCTCATCGATTCTGATTCTTAATGACCTGTCTTCCACTTCAGTGCCGACGCTCTTATAGGCGATGAAACTCTTGAGCTCGGCTTTGTTCATACAGTAGTAACTCATTCGGATTTCCGAGCTTTCTTCATGAGGTCCTCGGCTTCAGTTTCTTGAACGTCCCGTGACGATTCAAAAGTCACTTCCAAGCCGCCCTTGTTTGCGAGGACGAAGTCGCGGTCGATAACGGATTGCGTCTCAGACGATGCGGCCTTTTCTAACAGCTCGTAAGCAGTCTTTAGAATTTTTGAAGCGTTATATTCCGACATTTCGCCAATAAGTCGAACTGCTTCGGTTGTAAACGGCGATAGAGGATCTGTCTTCTGGAGTTTTATTCGATATTCCGTTAGATATTTGCGTAATAGCAAAGCCGCATGCCCTTCACTAAGT
>DASWQK010000573.1:0-7956 GCA_036403735.1 Pyrinomonadaceae bacterium | reverse complement strand
TCGGAAACAAGGATTCTGGGCATGGGAATGGTAGTGCTCGGCTTTGACGATCACACCGGATCGCCGGCGTCTTGGTTACCTTCGCGGTCGCGCGCCGGAGCGTCAGGCGAAGGCACTGGCGCATCAGCAGGATTCAAAGTTTTATCTTCCTTTTCAATTTCATCCAACGTCCGGCTGTCGGTAGCTGCTTCAGATCGCTCTTCCAGCGAATCTTTCTTCGTTTCGGTCTCGTGCGTGTCACTCATCAATGTCACCTCAAAAAGAAAATACCAACAACAGCGATCAGAATCGTATTCGCGATCGCGGCGTACAAACCCGCGGCTACGTCATCGCACATTATTCCCAATCCTGATTCCAGAGCTTCAAGCCGGCGAATCGGGTAAGGCTTCCAAATATCAAACGCCCGGAACAGGATAAAGGCGGAGACCACAGTCCACACGCCACCGAAAAAGAACGAGGCGGAAAGGAGCGCGATCATTTGTCCGCTGACTTCGTCGATCACCACCGCGCCGGGATCTTTCTTTCGAAAAAGGGATTCCGATCGGGACGCCGCCCAAATTCCGCCGAGAGTCACCACGAGAATTACGAGCAGCATCACCGCCGACTCAATCGACTGCAGCGTGAAAAAATTGGCTTGGTGCCGGAACGCGTAAGGAACGAGCAGGACCCTGGTTAACCTTCTTATCGACAGAAAGAGTAAGACGCCAACCAGCGAGCCGAGCGTTCCCGGCGCAACCGGAAAGTAACCTACACCGCAGGTGGCGATGGCCAGCGCGAAATAGTCGCCAGCCGTCCGCTGTTTGCGCGTCGGGATTTCATTTGCGGGAACTGTGACCGGAGGATTCAGTTCGTCGCTGGATTCTTTGATCGTACTCATTGATTCCCGCAGCTGATCCGACCGCCTAGTAGAGATGGAAGTTGTACTGAAGTTCCATCCACATAGAGACCACTTGCCCGTCTTTCATTGCCGGCGTGAATCTTATCGCGCGCGCCGCATTGACTGCCGCCTGCGTCAATCCATGTGGAAGCTTGCGGGTGACGGAGATCCGCTTAACTTCACCGTCACTTGAAAACACCGCGCGCATGACTATTGTCCCTTGAACTCCATACTTTCGAGCGCTCTCAGTGTATGTCGGTTCGTCCTTCTCCAGGATGCGAACTTTTTGTGTCGTTTCTTTTCCACTGAACACCTGTTCAGGGTCGCTCGCGGCCTCGCTTTGAATCGATTGATTAGTTCCGGTTACAGGATCGCCGTACAACCTATTCGCGAGCGGCAAACCGGGCAGTAAGGAGAAAGAAGCGAAAAACTTCTGTTCCTCCCACACTCCCCCGGGAGAGTGCATCGCGAGCAAGATGTAAACTCTTGTATCAGCGATGTAGAACTGAGCGGTTCCAGTCAATTCGCCAATCGTTAGCGTGTACTCCCTTCCAACGAGCGGATTGGGCAACAACTCTTTGACGTATGTCATCGCTGCTCTAACGCTACCATCATTGGGCAGTTTATCCCTGGCGGGTCTTAGCAGTGTTTCCCAGATTAGATCCGCACACTGGTCCAGATATGTGTCCGGATCATCATTCGATTTATGGTTCGCGTTTACGAAAGCCCAGACCGCATAACTTGCACCGTCAACGTCAGCCTCGTGCGACCTGCCGGTCACGTTCAAATCGCCGTAACGTTTCGTTTGAAACTCCTCTTTCGGCTGATTTGGCATCGACACCCGGAAGAAATCCGCGCCGCCAGAAACTTCTACCCAGGCCTTATTCTGAGCGGCCGCCTGATTGAAAGTGGCGCTCAATAAAAAAAGGAGGACTGCTGTTGTTAGATACTTCATAGTAACTCCTGAACTACAGCACGATACGACCCACCAAGTCATATTCCTGTGCTTCTTCAATTAGCACGTTCACAATTTGACCGGGATGCGGAATCATTCCCTCCGGCGCATCATTGATCAAAACACAACCATCGATATCCGGAGCCTGAGTTTCCATCCTTCCCTGCCACAGCATTTCGCTTTCATTCGATTCGCCTTCAAACAGAACGCGCATTGTTTGACCAACACGCGATTTGTTTTTGCGCTGAGAAATCTTGGACTGCTCTTTCATCAAACGGTTCCGTCGTCGTTTGGCGATTTTCGGATCGACTTTATTCGCCAGCTCGAACGCAGGCGTGCCTTCTTCATCCGAATAGGTGAAGACCCCAACGCGATCGAATTCGACGTTGCGCACGAATGCGAGCAACTCGTTGAAGTCTTCTTCAGTCTCGCCGGGAAAGCCGGTTATGAAGGTCGTGCGCACGGCAATGCCCGGCACGCGGCGACGCACGCGTTTAATCAAACGCTCTAACGAAGCTCGATTACCACCTCGCTTCATTAGTTTTAAGACATTTTGAGAAGCATGCTGCAAAGGCATGTCGAGATACTTCACAGCTTTCGGCTCTTCGGCGAGGACATCGAGAAAGCCATCGCTGATGTGCGTCGGATAGGTGTACATGACGCGCACCCACTCAATCCCGTCTGTGTGCGAAAGCTCTCGCAACAGATGGGCGAGCGCGTCCTGCTTCCCTAAGTCCTCACCATAGCGCGACGAATCCTGCGCCACCAGAATCAACTCTTTCACACCTTCTTCCGCGAGCTGATGAGCTTCCGCGACGATCGATCCGAAGCGCCGGCTGCGAAAGTGTCCACGCATCTGCGGAATGAAACAGAAGGCGCAAGGGCGATCGCAGCCCTCGGCGATTTTAATGAATGCGTAATGCGACGGGGTGGCGAGCACGCGCGGCGTCGATTCATCATAAAGATAAGTCGCGCTCTGATTGCCAAGCGGAATTACGGGGAGAGATCGGGTGTTGGTTTTCGGATCGCAGACGCTGAGGATGTCGTTGATTTGACTGGTGCCGATGAAGGCGTCAACTTCGGGCATCTCCGCTTTCAATTCGTCGCGATAACGCTCAACCAAACAACCGGCAACTATCAAACGGGTGGCTTTGCCATTGGTCTTCAGTCTGGCAGCTTCGAGAATTGCTTCAATCGATTCTTTCTTGGCTGAATCAATAAACCCACACGTATTCACAACCACGGTGTCCGCATCTTCAGCGTTGGCAGTAATCTGATAGCCGTTTTGCTGAAGCTGGCCCATCATCACCTCGCTATCGACGAGGTTCTTGGGACAGCCCAAACTAATAAAACCTATTTTGTTCATCTGATCAATAATTCAAGCCTTAATTTTGTTTTTTCAATGAATTAGCGGACTTTCACCTGATAGTCCGTGAACAACCACTCGATCTGCGCCGGGTTCTTTTCATACACGGTTTCTACATAAACCTTATGCGGCAGTTGCAAGCCCTTTATTTCCTGGTAATCGACTGACACTTTCAACAGAGTCTCGCGCGCACCCGATGACGTTCGATAATCACCGAAGTAACCTGTCAGCATATATCCAGTCGGGGCGGTCTCCAGCACCGGCTTGAGTGAGGCCGTAAAGCCTTCTCCAACGACGGTTATTTCGCTTATGCTAAAATCCTTGTTCGTAATAGTTGTGACCTGATTATTCTGTTCCTTACGTGAAAAGCGAATCTGATCAGCAGTCTGTTCGACCTCGCATTCACTATCAGGATCTGGAAAAGGCGAGGTAAGCATGAATAGTGACCAGGTCGAGATAAACCGCGAGACCGCGTCATGCATGCCCAGGTAAATGGGATCCAGCGCGCCGGATGATTTTTGCTTCGCGGCATAATCGTCCGTGCGGTGGAACATATTAAACGTACTCTGAGAATCAATCGACATGGAGAAATGAATCGCATTAAGCAGCTTCAGGGTCGCAGCGTTAGTCTGAGGGCCGAGCACTACATCCCAGTTCGGTTGAATGTTTGACTCAAGTTCGACCAGACCTGCTCGTTTGAGGTTGTAGTACTTTTGCCTCGCACTGCTGAGCAATTGCTTCTTGTCGATCTTTTGCGTCGATGCGTAGGCAACGGACCAACCCAGCGGCATGAACAACGCTACGACAAGGACTCTAAGCAGACGTGAAGTGGATTTGTTCATCCCGTGATGCCCTGCTCGAGTTTGTTGAGTGCCTGTTCAAGTGTTCGATTTTCCAAAGCAGTGAGCGGCTGGTTGCCGAATCTCACGCGGTTGTAGGCGGAAGTTATCAGTGCTGCTTCGTGAGCACCGGCCAGTGCCGCGAATTCCAAGGGCGTCTGATGCGGCTCACGCGTGAGCCCGCGCCGGGCCAGAATTGTCAGAAGCCTTTCATAAAAATCGACACGAGCATGCTCTACGTCGTTGGCAGGACTCCAAACCTTCAGTCCGCGCCGCCAACCAAGTTGTCGCACGCGCCTTGTCAGAAGCACAATCATCAAAAACGATGTCAATGCCGCCAACCCGATCAGGATCGGCTTGATCACGAGAGGCAAAACACCGCGCGCTCTGCTGATCGAGTCCTGAAAATCCATCAGGTCTTTCCGCAACGAGGTCACCAGAGAGCGCTGTTCCTGCTTGTCATAACCGATGACGTATTGAAACCACATCAACTCGAATGCTTCCGAGTATTTGCTTAAAAATCCGGCGAGTCCTTTCCGTTCGCGCGCAGCGCGGCCGGCCGGTGGTGTGGGATCAAACGTGACCCACGAACCAGTCCGCGGAAAATAGACTTCGACCCATGAGTGAGCGTCGCTCTGACGTACGGTGTAAGCACCCGCGGCGCTGTTGTATTCGCCGGGGAGGAATCCATTGACTATCCGCGCGGAGATTCCCTGCGTGCGCAACATGACTGCCATCGCCGTCGCAAAATATTCGCAGTGGCCTTCCTTTACGTTGAAGAGAAAATCGGAAAGCGGCTCCGGCCCACCAGCCTTCAAGTCGAGCGTGTAGACGTAGTTTTCGCGCAGGTAGGATTCAATCGCGATCGCCTTGTCATATCCATTCCGAGCGCCCGCGCGCTGGATGACTTTTTCGCTGAGAGTGACGATGCGTGGATCAAGGTTCGAAGGGAGTTGCCGATAACGCGCAGCCGGAAGCGGATCGAGTAGGTCGGAACGCAAAACGCCAGGACCTGGTTCAATGGTATCCGAAAATACCTTGTAGACAATTCTCTCTTGATCGTGCGGCCGGGTTTGAACGGAGCCTTCTGAATCAATTCGCACGAAGGGCAAGCTGCCCTGTACCGCAACGATTCGAGCCGCGCCAAACAGAATCGGCGTGTCTACTGGCTCCAGGTAAAAAGTCTGGATGGTCAGCCGACCAAGATCTTCCGTCGTGCCCACCTGGAAAAAGCCGCGCTCGCTTTCTTTCTTCTCGGACGTTGCGGCTAGCGCCGATTTTTTCCAGGACTTCCCGGTGAATTCGTCGAGCGCAACTCCCCGCCAGCGCAAGCCTGCGGCCGGGGCTGCATTTGAATTCGCCACACGCACGTGCATAAAGATTTCATCGTTGCCTTTGAGACGGCCAATCTCGCCGAGCGTCACGTTGTCTGAGAATCCGATGAAACCTGAAACACCGTTACCGCCGCGCTTCAATGCGCTCGAAGCGGTTCGCGGAGTGATCAGGAAGAATGGCAGCGCCATCGCTACGATGAGTACGAGTAAACCAACTGACACCAACGGCAAACGTCGCGTCTCCAGATAACGCCGGCGCCAAAGCCTCATCGGAAGTTTGCGAAAGAGGGCCGACTCAGGCGGAATCAGCAGTCTCGTCTGCGATGTCTTGACCTTGCGTCGTGCCCTCTGGATCTCAAAGGCAACGACTGTCGATAGCGCACAGGACAAATAGAGAACCAGCGTGGCGAGAAACACCGGACTCGCCGTGAGCCCCGCGGCGAGAAGCACTTCAAAGAATGATATTAGATAAAGAAAGAACCAGTCGCGATCGGCTTTGCGCTGGAGAAGTTTGACGGCCGAAAGAAAAAGGATCAGGTGAGCCAGGACCGAAACTTCCGCAGTGCTATGTTGGCCCGTTTCGAGATACTGAATTTGCAGATATGGAGTAAGAATGCGCCAATCAAGATAGAAAATCGGCAGCGAGACGAGAATGACAGCCAGCGCCACTCGCTCTGAGAATTGCCAACGAGTTCCTTCCAGATTCCAGGCAGCGATCATCATGATCGCAAAGGCGACAGTTAGATAGACGCCGACTCCGCCCGAAATCAAAAGGGCCAGCGCCGCGGCGGCAATGGTCGCGTAAGAAGTCAGACGGAAGTATGCGCTCAAGCTCATAGACTTTATGAACTTCAAGTCTAACCGACCTTGCATGATTCATGAAGTTAACGGTGGTTTCGTAGGGTCAAACCTGGTGGACGAAAGACTATGCCGGCGCGACGTAGAGATTTATCTCCGAGCGCTTTTTGATGTAAGCCGCGAGCCGGGCGGCATCTTGTTCGCTCATCTGAGAGATGGTTGTGCCGACAAACCAACCGCTGCGGCCGCCACTCCCGCGCCGTTCCCAATGAACGATCGACACTACTGACGCAATCGCAGCCCCGGGCAGACTCACCGTGACAAAAAGCGAGCATCCCGGTCGAGTCAAGTCCTGTGCGGGAAAGCGACTGCCTACAAAAGAGAGAGCCATTCCAATCTGGCTGATAATCTCGCAATGCCCCTGCGAGCGATGAGTGTAAGCGACGTCCCAGGTCAGCACATTTCGCTCAACCAGGGAGATCGTAGCCGGCAGGTGGACCTTGTGACGGGGGAAACGGCGCTCGTTAGCTGCAAATCTGGTGCGCTTGGCAGGGGTTCTTGGTAACTTACGGAGCGGATCGAAGCCGCGGAACTCAAGACTGCAGTTGTTGCAGAGAAGCTTATGCAGCCCGGCCATCCGAAGAATGATTAGAGACTCTTCGTAGCCGCGCTGGATGCGCGAACTTTTACATCGAGGGCACCACACGATAGTCACCTAAAGTCGATCTGTTTCGGTCTCTGGTGGGCGGGTGCAAGAGAAGAGCTACCAGCAGGGCAAGAGAAGCTTACCAAATAACACGAAAGCCCGCCAAACTATTTGTTCAGCGGGCTTCTTCGGTTTTCTTTGAAATCCCAAATTTGAAATCTGAGATCTTAGAAAATAATCCCGGCGGCTTCCTACTCTCCCACGCAGTTGCCCGCGCAGTACCATCGGCTCCAAGAGGCTTAACTTCCGTGTTCGGGATGGGAACGGGTGTGACCCTCTCGACACAACCACCGGAAAACCTGATCAAATTTCAGATCTCGAATTTGAGATTTGAAATTATGAGAAAGAACTTTTTCGGTAGCGGGGGCCTGGCGTTCAGCGTGCCGGCGTTTTACCGCTCGCATCGCCGAGCCGACCCAGAGTCCGCGCTACGGAACTTATTGAGATCTCAAATCTTGCAATCTGAGATCCCAGAATCGAATAGCAACAAGGCAAGCCTGTGCCGTGTCTAAAGTCTGCGCTGCTGCTGAGATTTCAAAATTCGCAATTGCAAATTACAAATTCGAAATTCCAGACGCGTTGCTGGCTAATAAATTTTACGGTCAAGCCAAGGGACTGATTAGTACTGGTCAACTGAGCACATTACTGCACTTACATTTCCAGCCTATCAACCTGGTGGTCTACCAGGAGTCTCACAGTCAGGACTAATCTTGGGTCTGGCTTCACGCTTAGATGCATTCAGCGTTTATCCATGCTCCACATAGCTACCGAGCGTTACGGCTGGCGCCATAACTCGTACACTAGAGGTGGATCCATCCCGGTCCTCTCGTACTAAGGACAGATTCCCTCAATCCTGCTGCGCCCACACTAGATAGGGACCGAACTGTCTCACGACGTTCTAAACCCAGCTCACGTACCGCTTTAACCGGCGAACAGCCGGACCCTTGGGACCTTCTTCAGCCCCAGGATGCGATGAGCCGACATCGAGGTGCCAAACCCTGCCGTCGATGTGAACTCTTGGGCAGGATCAGCCTGTTATCCCCGGCGTACCTTTTATCCGTTGAGCGACGGCCCTTCCATA
>DASWQK010000572.1:0-7315 GCA_036403735.1 Pyrinomonadaceae bacterium | reverse complement strand
TGGGGATTAGGGGAAGGCAATTGAGAGATCACAGGCCTTTGACGCTAAAGCCCTCACCCCAACCCTCTCCCAAAGGGAGAGGGAGAGATAGCATCGGTTTACAGACCGAAAACGAATACTTTATTGCGCGCATCAAATAAGCTATTCTCACTGAGGAAGAAGTTTTTATGGATTACACCACACGAGAATTATTGAAGCGTTATACGAAGATGGCTCTGGGCCAGCCGTTCGCGCCGGTCCTTTTGAACATCCTGGTGACGTCGGTGTGCGACATGCGTTGCACGCATTGTTTCTTTACTGACGAACTCGACGACCGGCCACGCAAGAAGTTGCAGATGAAGGCGCACGAGATCGATCGCATCGCGCAGACACTCGGCGGCAATCTCGGTGTTTTGATTTTGGCGGGGGGTGAGCCGTTTACCCGCAAAGACCTGCCGGAAATCGTCAGTTCCTTCTACCGGCATAACAACCTGGAATCGGTTTACCTGATGTCCAACGGTCAGATTCAGAAACGAATCTTTCCGGACGTCACGCGCATCCTTGAAGAGTGCCCAAACCTGAACGTCACGGTCGCCATGGGCATCGACGGATTGCAGGATCAGCACGACAAGATTCGTCAGAAGGCGGGTTCATGGTCGATTGCTATCGAGACCGCGCGCGAACTGAAGGCCATGAAGAAGCAGTTTCCGCGGCTCGATCTGCAAACCTGCACCTGCTTCATGCATTCGAACCAGGACACCATTTTCGATTGGTACGATTTTCTGAAACACGACCTTAAACCCGACAAAGTCAATTTCAACTACATTCGTCCGCCCTCAGCCGATCCGATCGAACTCGATATCGATCAGACTCGCTACGCCAAACTGGCGCAGATGATTGACGACGATTCGCGTCACGCCGCAATCAAAAATAATTACGGCGGCAACGCCGGCTTCTTCAAAGCCGCGATCGACATTTACATGCACGGCTTGATTACGAAGACCCAGGAGACGCAGCAGGCGCAACTAACCTGCTACGCTGGAACTGCCGGTGCGGTGATTTACGACGAAGGCACTCTGTCGTCGTGCGAGAACCTCGCGCCGATCGGCAACCTGCGCGACCACGATTGGAATTTTCAGGGGATTTGGTTGTCACCGGAAATGAAAGCGCGCCGCAAACATGCCGCGAATGGTTGTTTCTGCACGCATGAATCGAATTGCTACTACCCGTCGCTGCCTTTCAATCCAAAGCACTTAATTCAAATCAAGAAGCTTGAGCGCGAGATGAAAAAAGCGCGCAGGGAACTCGAGCAGCAGATTGAAGAACAACCTGATGGAGTTAGGGTCAAGGTGTAACGCAAACTGTTAGTTTGCGAAGCGGTGCGCAAGCTAACAGCTTGCGTTACCAGGACAGATGAATCCAAACGCGCCAAAGATTCTGATCATCTCTTCCGATACCGGCGGTGGCCATCGCTCGGCGGCGGCGGCGATCGTCGCGGGCATCGAGAGTTTTGTCAAAGGTGAATCGTACGCCGTGCGCGTCGTGCGCGCGGTCGAAGAATCGCATCATCTCGCCGCCAAGCTGGTCGCGCTCTACAACTGGTTGCTGCGAAACAAACAGCATTGGATGAAGTATTACTATTGGCTGATCAATCGTTTCCGGCCAGAGACGCGCGAGTTCTTTCATTCGCGCAGCATCGTCTATGTTCGCAGCTTGTTTCAGCGCTGGTGCCCGCACGTTGTTGTCAGTGTGCATCCATTAACCCAACACATTTTCGCGCGGGTGCTGAAAGAGCTCGGACTTGCGGATCGCATTCCGCTGGTCACGGTGGTCACTGATCCTTATTACGGATTCTGGAAGGGCTGGGCCTGCGACGATGTGACGCTCTACCTCGTCGCCAGCGACGAAGCGCGCCGTCAGTTGATCGATTACGGCATCGCTCCCGAGCGGATCAAAATCTCTGGCATGCCCGTTCATCCGAAATTTTCTTTTCCCGGTGATGACGCCGCGCGCATCGCCCGCACAGCTCTGGGACTGGACCCTGACAAGTTCACCGTCTTTCTAAACGCCGGATGGGAAGGCGGGGGAAACATTCCGCACATCTTCAGCGAGTTGGTCCGGGGCGAGCTCGATGTGCAGGCAATTTTTCTCGCCGGCAAGAATGAAAATTTGAAGAACGAAGCTGAGGCAATGGCAGCCGACGCCAAGTTCCCGATCAAAGTCATAGGCTATTCAGATGAAGTCGAGCAACTTATGCGCGCAGCCAACGTGATGATTTCGAAGCTGGGCGGCCTGACTACCTTCGAAGCGCTAAGTTGCCGGCTCCCGCTTCTTGCCGATGTAATTACTAAACCGATGCCGCAGGAAGCAGGCACCGTTAACCTGATCGCCAAGAGCGGCGCCGCGGTGATGTTGCGACGCGCGTCGGATATCGTGCCGGTAGTGCATCGGATGATTGAAGATTCGAAACATTACGCAGCTCTGCGCGCCGCGACGATTACGGTGGCCATTCCGAACGCGACGAAGCGAATCGTTGAAGAGATTACCGCGCTGATTCCGGAGCCGGCCACGGCCGCCGAACCCCTGGAAAACGTTGCATAATCTTGAGGTTATCCGGCGCTCGCTGCTAATCGTGATGGCGAGCGCTTCTTGACTGTCATACCGGCTTCGCGATTTAATCCCCGTCGTTCTCGAATTCTCAAATCAGAGGTTAAGGTAAAGGTGTTGTCTCCGGCTGGAGATTTCCAAGAATGAGTCTGCTACTTGAAGGAAAGCGTGCGTTCATCACCGGTGGAACGCGAGGAATTGGCGCCGCGCTCTGTGACGTGTTCGCGCGCGAAGGCGCCGATGTCGCGTTCAACTACAACTCGCGGGACGATCTGGCTGAAGAAACCATACGCAAGATCGAGGCGCATGGTCGGCGCGCAAAATCATTCAAGGTTTCAATCGTCGATCGCTTCGGCATGAAGCATTTAACCCGAGACCTGGTGCAGGAGTGGGGCGGCATCGACATCCTCGTCAATAATGCGGCCATCAATCGAGGCGATAATTTTGCCACGACCACCGATCGCGCCTGGGACGAAGTCATCGGTACCAATGTTGGCAGTCTGTTTGCGGTCACCAAACCGATCTACAAACAGATGATCCGGCAGCGCAAAGGAAAGATCCTCAACATCACCTCGATCGGCGCCTTACGCGCGCTCCCCACTTCGGTTCACTACGCGACTTCGAAGGCCGCAATGATCGGCTTCACCAAATGTCTGGCCCGTGAAGCAGGAACCTTCGGGGTTACCGTCAACGCGATCGCCGCGGGAATTTTCGATACGGATCTGGCCCAGACTTTGCCCGAGCGCCTCTTGCAGATGCACGACTTCTGGGTGTCAGCCGGGCGCCTCGGCCGTCCGACAGAATTGGCTGAATACGCCGCCTTCATGGTGAGTGACCGCAACTCATTCATGAACGCTGAAGTGGTGATTGTAGATGGTGGGGCGATTACTTGAAATACCGCGGTGTTTCATGAAGAAATTTCGGCCAGTCGGTCAGCATCGCCAGAATCACGATCGACGATAGGCAGACGAACAGAAACCAGAACAACCAGAACAAGATCGCCCGCTGCATTTCATCGGCTGACCAGTGGTGCCTCTCACTCGCCCGGCTTTGATTTCTCAACTTCATCCAGTCTCTTCTCCAAAGCCCGGATTCGTTTCGGAAGATCGCCTAACTTTTTGAACACCGCGACTGCGCGCCAAAAGGCGCCGACTTCAAACGCCGGCGTGCCGACCAGTATTTCACCTGGCGCCACATCATTCGGAACGCCGCTCTGCGGATAAAGAATTGCGTCGTCCCCGACAGTGATGTGACCGCCGATGCCTACCTGGCCCGTGAGAATCACTCGATCGCCGACGCGCGAACTGCCGGCCAGGCCCACTTGCGCGCAGAGCAAAGCATCTTCACCGACCGTACATGAATGACCGATTTGGACCAGATTGTCCAACTTCGCGCCGCGCTTGATGCGCGTCTCGCCGGTCGAAGCGCGATCGATCGTGGTGTTCGCGCCGATCTCAACATCATCTTCGATCACAACTCTCCCGACCTGCGGTATTTTCAACCAGTGCCGCTGTTCATCCTTCGCGAATCCGAACCCATCCGACCCGATAACCGCGTTGTTATGAATTATGACGCGCTTGCCGATAACTGAGTTACCGCGAATAGCGACTCCTGAATGAATTTCCGTGTCGTCGCCGATAGTGACGTCATCGTAGATCGAAACGTTCGCATGAATGCGCACTCGGTTGCCTATCACTACATTCTTGCCGATCGAGACGTGAGCATCGATGAAAACCTCTTTCGGCACGCGGGTGCTCGAGTCAATTACCGCGGTGGGGTCCCAGTAAGGCTCGAAATCTGCTCGCGGATGAAAAATAATCTGCGCGCGAGTAAAAGCCAGATACGGATCCTTCGCGCGCAGAATTGCGAGATCCGTGCGCGTGATCTCCACAGCCTCGCTGACGTAGATCGCGGAGGCGCGGGTAGTTGCTACTTTGTTCGTGTATTTCGGATTGGAAAGAAAAGTTACTTCGCCGGTCTCTGCCTGATCAAGCCCGGCCGCGCCGGTGATTTCAATTTCGCCGTCACTGAGGGCGCACTCGGCGCCTGTCTGAGCTGCCAGGTCAAAGAGTTTCATTGAGGTGAGTTTAGCTTAAGTTGGCCCTGAACCGGCACAGCAAGTTCTTGTTTCCCCCTCTCCCTCTGGGAGAGGGTTAGGGTGAGGGCTTAGCTGATTTGTATTCAACTACAAGTCTTCGCTACTCATTAACTCTCCGCAAGAGTTAATGAGTAGCGAGAATAACTATCACGATTCGATTCGACCTGTAGGCCTCATCCCCAACCCTTCTCCCAAGGGGAGAAGGGAATAGCAGTGGCCCATCACGACCACCGATTTTTCGAAGATAGCGTTACATCATGCTCACGGGATCGATTTCCAAATTCACCGAACGCGAATCTCCGCCGGCATCTTCGAAAGTTTTCAGTGCCTCATCGATGACCGCGCGCATTTGTTTGCGGCTGCGTGATTTCATGAGTATTTGAATGCGATGCTCGCCGCGCAGGCGAGCGAAGGGTGCGGGCGCTGGTCCCAGAATACGACACGAGTGATCGCCATTGGCTTCGTTCAAAGCGTTTCGTAATTGCTGGGCCGTCGTTCGCGCGCGCTCCGGATCCTTATGCCGGACCAGCAAAAGCGCGAGGACTACGAACGGCGGGTAGCCATGATTTCGTCGATGCCGAATTTCTTCGTCATAGAATCCGCGATAATCCTGCGCCGTTGCATGCCGCAGCGCGTAATGATGCGGATGATAGGTCTGAATCAAAACGCGCCCAGGTAAGTCCCCACGGCCGGCGCGTCCCGCGACCTGAGTTATTAATTGGAAAGTGCGTTCGGCCGCGCGAAAATCCGGCAACGCCAGGCCTGCATCGACAGAGATCACGCCAACCAAAGTGACATTCGGAAAGTCATGTCCCTTTGCCAACATCTGAGTTCCCACAAGTAGATCGATTTCGCCTTTGCCAAAATCCAGCAGGGTCTTTTCAAACTCGTGCCGTCGCGTTTTGGTGTCGCGGTCGATTCTGCCCATTCGTACTTGCGGAAATCTCTTGCGCAAGATCTCTTCGATCTGTTCCGTGCCTTCGCCGACAAAATAGATGTGTTTGCTGGCGCAGGTTGGACACTCGGACGGCGCGCGCTGCCGGTGATTGCAGTAATGACAAACCAGCGTCCGGTCGCTGCGATGATAAGTCAGCGTAACGTCGCAATTCGGACACTCGATTGACTCGCCGCATGAGCGACAGAGAATAAAACTCGAATAGCCGCGACGATTAAGAAGAATGATGGTCTGTTCGCTCCGCGCGTGGGTCTGTTCAATTCCAGTCAGTAACTCATCGGAAAATACAATCGGCTTTTTGCGACGCGCGAATACTTGTCGCATGTCGATGATCTCTGCCCGAGCCAGCGGACGATTTGCGATCCGATCAGGCAATTGAAGGTAGCGGTACTTGCCGGTTTGGGAGTTATGAAATGATTCGAGCGAAGGCGTGGCCGACCCGAGCACGACCACCGCTGACTCCTTTTGCGCGCGGACGATCGCGGTGTCACGCGCGTGATAAAAAGGAGATTCCTCTTGTCGATACGATGAATCCTGCTCTTCATCGATGATGATCAAGCCCAGATCCTTTACCGGCGCAAACACCGCTGAACGCGTGCCGAGCACGACGCGCGCTTCACCGGAACGCAGTCGCGACCATTCATCAAAGCGCTCGCCTTTGGAAAGCGACGAATGAAAGATGGCGATTTCGTCGCCGAAGTGCACGCGCAGACGGCGCGAGAGAATCGGTGTCAAGGCAATTTCCGGGACCAGCATCATCGCGCCGCGATTCATTGCAATCGCCGCGTGCATCGCGCGAATGTAGACTTCAGTTTTGCCGCTGCCCGTGATCCCGTGCAGCAGGATCGACGAGAAAGCCTTCGCTCTCAATGGATCATTGATCGAGTTCAAGACCTCAGCCTGCGCCTGCGTTAGCGCGAGGTTGTCAGCCTCCGGAAGTTTTGCGTTGGCCAGCGGATCGCGCCTGAGTTCCTCTTCAAATTCAGTGACCACACCCTTTTTCAAAAGAGTCTTAATCGCCGACTGGCTGACATTTGCGCCGCGGACCAAATCGTGGATCGCCATGACGCCGTTATTCTCTCTTAGGACATTCAGCGCGCGTTGCTGGGCCGGCGTCAAACGTGATTTCGGTTGGCCTTTTTCATCTAACAACCGGGCCATCGTCGTTTCAAGCCGCACTGCTCGCCTTCGCTTTGATCGTGTGGCAGTCTTGCGGGTGCGATACGCGCGTTCGATCAGACGATCACTTTCCAACTCGCGCAGCCATTTGGGAACACGCGCCGAGCCCATGCGCAAAGCGAAGGCATTGATTTCGAATTCACCTTCTTCCGCGAGCAGAGCTAACGCGCGGGTTTTCACGGTTGCCTCGTCTGTTGAATTCGAGAGCGCACGTCGTCCTTCATCCGCAATCGAAACGGTTTGCTCGACAGTTGCGTTGATTCCGGCCGGGAGCGCCGCGCGCATGACTTCACCCCAGGGCGCCGCGTAGTAATCAGCAACCCAGCGCGTGATTTCCAAAACCTCAGGAGTGAGCGGAGGATCGACGTCGAGCAATTCCTGAATGTCTTTGATCTCTGACTCGATCAGGCTGGTGCCCGTTCGCAGACGCGAAAGGAGTTCGGCTATGTAACCGGCGGTTGTCTTGGCGCCAAGCTGGACCATTACGCGCGAGCCGA
>DASWQK010000571.1:0-12438 GCA_036403735.1 Pyrinomonadaceae bacterium | reverse complement strand
AGCGTCCCGCCGTGAGCCCAAGATGAAGTCCGAGCGCTCCGTTGGGAGCGCGATGTTTATAGCTTACAGCGACCTTCAAGATCATAGCTCCTTTAGGAGCGACATACATTTCGCTCTTTCAGAGCCAAAAATAGAAAAAGCAACTCGTGAACTATAAATATTTCGTGCCTAACGGCACGATGAAACTAATCGTGACTTCGGACGCACTCCCTTTTCAATAGGCTGCCGCGGCGATCTCTCCCATCGCTTGCCCGACGATCTTCTTGACGGCATCACGATCCGTCGGCACCGATACATTGTTGACGTAAATCGCGAAGGCGAGATGATCGCCTTTCTTTGTCGTCATGTAACCGGCCAGTCCTTTCCCGGTCACCAGCACGCGGCGATTCAGCGGATCATAAGCTGAGAATGTTCCGGTCTTCGCATGGACAAATCCGGCGGCGGGTGATTGCGTCTGAATGTCGAAGAGCGTGCCATCGCGCCCCAGAATCGGCAGCGCATCGTAGAAGACCTGAAAGTCCTTCTGCTTCGACATCCAGGCCAGATAGCCAACCATGAAGTCAGGTGTGAAGTGCGCGTTG
Organism: Pyrinomonadaceae bacterium; assembly: GCA_036403735.1. Lineage (GTDB taxonomy): Bacteria > Acidobacteriota > Blastocatellia > Pyrinomonadales > Pyrinomonadaceae > UBA11740. Next base: position 11,857 of record DASWQK010000571.1, on the reverse strand, counting down.
CCACCGGCCCCGTCGCCTTGCTGCGCGCCGGCGACATCCAATCCTGCCTTTACCAGAAAATCATGTTCGAGATCGAAACCAGTGCGATCGGTATTCTTTGGCGCGAGCATCGCTCCAAGGATCAAAGGCGTGATGCTGGCGTGGAGGTTCTGACTGACTTTCAACGTAACCTTGATCTCTTCTTTGAGCGGCGGCGAAACGTGCTCGGCGACCATCAGTTCGGGAACAAAAGCCGGTCGTTCAAGGTGGAAGCCTCCAATGTTCTCTACGATAATTCCTTTCTCGCGCAGCGCTTCAGTCAGCAGGACCTCAGCGAAACGGCTTGGCGAAGGCACGACATATTTGTAGAGAATCGGTGGCTTTCCGAAGGGAAAGCCCCCGAAGATATCGACGTTCTGCGTCCCGTCGGCGTTCGGCTGTCTCGCCACGAAAGTAATGTTCGGCTCAGAATCCGGTTTTCCCGTGCTCGTGCGATTGGTAAACGTAACGTATGAAGTCACCGGCGATGACCTAAAGTTGACCGGCCCGCCCTCTGCCCAGGGTGTCACCGTGACGTCGATGATGTTGTCGTTGACGACGATCGGCGACATGACCACCCCGGTCCCCAGTTCGCGCGCGCCTTCCCGAAACAAGCCCGCGTTCACGATCACACGCCCAAAGATTTTCTTGATCCCTTTGTCGGCGATTTGTTGGGCGAGTTCGCGAATCACGAGCAGTGGATCACCGGCAACCGCGCGAGTGTTCGGATCGCCGTCATACGAGTGGTCTTCGTTTTCGAAAGCGAGGGTGCCATCTGCCTTGATGCGTCCCGAAAGATTCGGATCGCCGCTGGCCACCAGCACCAAATCGCCGGTGGTTCCGTCAGCGCTGACTGGACCAGTGCGATAGACGCGCGTGTGAAAACGAAAGTCCGCACCCAACAACGACAACGCGGTCCCTTCGGTTAGCAATTTGGTGGTCGAGCCGGGCGTGAACAGCTTGTCGGCGTTAATGCTGTAGATAACTTCGTGTGAGTCCAGCGAATAGAATTCAATGCCAAAGAGAGCGTGACGAAACTCCGGCCGATCCATGATGCGCTGAATTCGTTGCGCCAAACTGTTTGATTGCGCCGTTCCAACTGAAGCGCTCGCTAACAACAGCAGCGATAACAAGAGGGTAGTGCAAATTCTTTTCATGAGTTTCTGCTTTTGATTCATCACAGCGATCCAATTTTCTTCCCGGCAACTCTCCGCCACGATCCGATCAATAAGTCGCGCAACTCATCGCGATTAACCTTCGACATGCGCACCAGCATCCACGGATAATTCAGATAGTGATCGGTGAGGTAGAACTTTTCCGGCGCGGCCACAATCATTTCTTCACGCTCCTCGAAATCGACCCCGATGACGAGCGATTCGCCGTCCTGATGCTGGCGCGCGAACAGTTTCTTTTTTACTTTGAATGCCGGCGTGCCGTATGAAGTCGATTCCTCGGCGCCGGGCAACGTTTGCGCGATCTCGCGCACAGTGTCGAAGGTCACGCCGTCGGCAATAGTATTTCGCTTCTTAACCGCCATAAGAATTGACTCATCGATCCATTGGTTCATTGATCCATTAACCGCTTTTCGATGATTCAATGAATAAATGAATCACTGAGTAGATGGATCAATTGCCGGATCACTAATCCTTCGGACTCACGCTGCCGATTCCGCTAACGTGTTTGTTCACAACTTTCGGCTTGCCGCTGTAGCTGACATTGCCCACGCCGGAAACGCTGACGTCCAATTGCTCGCTGGCATAAACATCGATGCTCGAGGCGCCGTTGACGTCGACGCGCGCCTTCTCAGCGCGCAGATTACTCGTATCGATCTTGCCGGCTCCTGACGAAGAGATCCTCACGCTCGTGGCTGTCCCTGAGGCAACGACCGAAGCTGCGCCGGTCGATTCGATTCTCAGATCGTTGCTCCTGGCATCGGCGATCTTGATTTCGCCGGCGCCATGACTCGAGACGCTGTTGAGATCCGGAAGCACTATTCGCAGGACTGCAGGTTTCGAAGAGTGGTAGGGTTGGTCATTACTAACAAACAAAATGCCATCGCGCACTTCAGTTTTGATCAGCGGCAGGATGTTGTCATCGGCCTCGATCTCAAAACTCGCCGGCTTCTGGCAAGTCACATCAATCTCATAAGCGCCGGTCGTATCGATCGCGTTGAAAGATTTCAGGTCGCGTTTTTCCGTTTTTCGCACGCCAGAGCCGGCGATACCGCGATTAAACTTGCAGCCAGACAGAACCAGGCTACACGCGACAAGTAGAAGCAGCACGATTTTGCGTTTCATCTATCACCTCAAATTGCTGGACTGGATTACAGACGCGCATAGTAGCCCTGCTCGAGGATAAGCTCAAGAAAGTGACGCGCAGAAAGTAGTGCATGAAACTAGTCGAGGGTGCAGGCGTTCGGTATGATGACTTGGGTTTACCTGTCTCCCTCTCCCTTTGGGAGAGGGACTAAGGGTGAGGGTTTAGTGCGCCCAGCCCCCCAACCCTCTCCCAGAGGGAGAAGGAGCGCGCAACTCATATCGAATGAAACGCGATCCTCGGACAATCATGGTTACCCTCGGGCGGAGCCTCAAATTGAAGTGCCCGGTTTGCGGCCGCTCCTCGATTGTGCAGAGACCTTTCAACCTCAAACATAGTTGTGATTCCTGTGGCGTCATCTTCAAACGCGAAGAGGGATTTTTTGTCGGCGCGATCATGGCGAATGTTGTCGCCACCGAAGTCTTCATCCTCATAATTTATTTCGCGCTGCTGCTGTTGACCACGCTAAGCGATCGAACGACATTTATTATTCTGTTCACTGTCGCCGTCGCGTTTCCGCTCACCTTCTATCACCACAGTTGGAGTATGTGGCTGGCGATGGATCACCTGATCGAGGGGTTGCCACAAGCCGAACGATAGGTTAGACAGGATTGGTACTGATGCAGTTTGACCTTTTAGTTCACACCGTGGCTTCAGCCCGGTGATCACCAGACGCTGTGCAACCCAAGCAGCCGTTTCAACGGCTTGCGCTCAAATAATAAGGAAAACCGTTGAAACGGTTCTTCATATTCAAAACCACTGCTAATCACCGGGCTAAAGCCACGGTGTGAATGAGACACTCCGAAAATCAAACTGCATAACTACCCACAGGATTAACCAGATTGACTGGGATTTGCTCGTACTTGTTAATCTTGTAAATCCTGTCTTATTCCGTGTAAGTGATGAGCGCGTTGCGCAACGCGTCGGGAATGGGAACCGGTCGTAGGTCTATGCGATCCGTTGACACCAGCACGAAATGAGCCGTGGCCATCAGATCTTTTTCAATCGTGCCGTCTTCAGTCTTGCGCCTCACCTCAAAATTCAAGCGCAGCGAGGTGCGGCCAATTTTTCCGACGTACACGCTGACGACGAGCAGATCGTCAAGTTGCGAGGCGCGCAGAAAGTCGCATTCAAGGTGCACTCGCGGCAGCCAGATATCGAGTTCATCGAATACTTTGCCGTACGGCATGCCGACTGAGCGGAACAACTCAGTCTCGGCAATTTCGAAGAAACGAATGTACGAGCCGTAAAAAATAATTCGCGCCGCGTCGACGTCACCCCAGCGCACACGTTCTTCGATGGTGAACTTTTGAGATTGGTTCATTGATTCATTGTCTCATTGATTCATTGATTCATTGATTGATTAATCGCTTTACAATTATTCAATGATTCAATGAATAAATGAATCAACGAGTCAATCGTTCAAAGAAACCGATCAATACGCGGTTGAAAATTTGCGGCTGTTCCATGTTCATCAAATGACCTGCATCATCAATCGTGACTAGCTGCGAGCCGTGAATACTGCGATGAATGAATTCAGCGTCTTCCGGTTTTCTCACGCCGTCTTCGCGGCCGGCAACGACCAGTGTCGGCACCGTTATGTTTGCCAACTCATCTGAATAATCTCTGCGCGTAGCCATGCCCCGCTGCGCTGCCGCAGCGCCGCGCGGATCGGTGTTAAGAACCATATCGCTCACTCGCGTGACTACCTCAGGCTTTTCAGTCAAGGTCTTTTGCGCGAGCAGCATCGTCGAGATTGACGCGACCGCGGACTGCATGCCCTCAGCCAAAACACGTTGCGCCTGCGCTTCGCGTGATTTCCTTTCCGCATCGTCAGGACCCTGCGCCCGCGGTCCGCACAGCACCAGCGCATGCACGCGCGCCGGAAAGAGATGAATAAATTCGAACGCCACATAGCAGCCCATCGAAAGACCGCAAATTGTCGCGCGATCTATTGTCAATCGATCCATCAGGGCCGCCACGTCACGCGCCATGTCTTCCATCGTTGCCGGTGGCACAGACTTTAGTCTGTGATCTGCGTTCGAAGTTTCACAGACTGAAGTCTGTGCCACATTTTCACCGAGTCCGCGGAGATCAGGCGCGACGACGCGAAAGTCGCGAGCACTTAGAAACTCGATCTGCTCACGCCACATTGAGCGGTTGAAGGGGAAGCCGTGGATCAAGACAACCACACCGCCCGTGCCCAAATCATCGAAAGCCATAAGATTGAAATGAGATACCGACATGGCTCCACGCAAGAACAGCGATCATCAATTGCGCCGATCGCGTACTTGGGAATCCAACTGCGCCTGAGAAATCGCCTGACTGGGATCAGCATCAAGTTCTGCGTCGAGCCGCAGCGCTTCGGCTATACTTTCATCGTTGCCCGACGCCGCATTCGCGCCTTCCGCCAACGCTCTCTGCTTTGCAAAATGATCGACAATCTCGCCTGCCGTTTTTCGCCCGACGAACGGCGCCAGTTGTTCCACAGTCGCTTCTGAAATCTTGTGAATAGATCCGAAGTGACGCAGCAGGCGCGTCTTTCGTTTCTCGCCCACGCCGGGAATCGCCGACAGTTCCGAAGTAAAGTCGCGCAGCTCGCGCCGCTTGCGATGATAAGTAACGGCGTAGCGGTGCGTCTCGTCACGAATCATCTGGATCAGCCGCAGGATCTGCGAATGCGAATCGAGATAGACGGGCGCGTCTTCGCGGCCTTTGACCAGCAGGTAAGCGACCTGATTGTGATGCAGTGGCGGCTTCACCACGCCAATCATCGGCACTGCTTCCAGGTCGAGTTCACGCATCGCTTCCGCCGCCGCGCTCAATTGCGCTTTGCCGCCATCGATCATGATGAGATCGGGCAGGGCTTTTTCTTCATCACGCACGCGGCGATAACGGCGCAGCACGGCTTCATGCATCGAAGCAAAATCATTCGCGCCGTCGACCGAGCGAATCTTGAACTTGCGATACTCTTTGCGATTCATTTTGCCGTTTTCAGAGACGACCATACCGGCTACGTTCTCAGAGCCCTGAATGTGCGACACATCAAACGATTCAATTCGGGCCGGGAATCTCGGCAGCTCGAGCGTTTCCTGCATCTCTTCAAGCACGCGTTTCATGTCGGGTTTCAGCACGCGAAAGCGTTGTTCGAAAGCGAGCTTCGCATTCTTCTCGACCAGATCGATCATGTCGCGCTTTTCGCCGCGCTGGGGCGCCAGGATGTGGACGCGCCGGCCTCTGCGCTCACTGAGGACCTTTTCCAGCAGCTCGCGATCGTCAAAATCAATCGGTACATGGATCTCGCGAGGCAGAAAAGAGGTGCGCACTTCGCGGGTTTGCAGATCAGCGGCGGGCACACTCGCGCCGCCGTCCGAGCTGCTGTAGTACTGCATCAATACCTCGCCGAGAAAACTGGCCGGATTGAAGTCATCTTCCGGCAAATCCTCCCAGAAAAATTCCCGACGACCGACGATGTCACCTTCCCGCATCGTAAAGAGTTGCAGCGCGAGCCGCTGGCCTTCGCGATAGTAGCCAAAGATGTCGATGTCGCTTTCGGAAGTCGTCGCCATCTTCTGCTGTTCTGAAAGTTTGATTACCGTCTTGCGCAGATCGCGATACTTCGCCGCGATCTCATACCGCATACTTTCGGAAGCATGCAGCATGCGCTCTTCCAGGATGCCCGCGAGCTCTGTGTTGCGGCCTTCGAGCAGCATGCGCACGTCGCGTACGGCTTCCTGATATTCTTCCGGCGTGCACAAGCCCTTGACGCACGGACCAAGGCAGCGTTTGATGTGATACTCCAGGCATGGCCGCGGCGCTTTGCCATCGATCTCGATGTCGCAGGTGCGCAACTGGAATGTCCGATTTATTAAATCGATCGTGCGGCGGGCCATGGACGCCGGCAGGAAGGGACCAAAATAAAGCGCGCCATCGTTTTGAATCCGGCGCGTGATCACGCACTTGGGAAACGGCTCGTTGACGGTAAGCTTCAGATGCGGATAAGACTTGTCGTCTTTTAGCTTGTAATTGAAATACGGCTGATGTTTTTTGACGAGCGAGGCTTCGAGGGTGAATGCTTCGGCTTCATTATCGGTGACGATGAATTCGACATCGGCGATTTGTCTTACCAACTCTTCAGTCTTGATGCCGTAACTAAAATCGCCCGAGCGGCCGGCCTGAAAATAAGAACGCACGCGATTGCGCAGGTTCTTGGCCTTGCCGATATAGATGATTTTGCCGCGCGCATCCTTGTGAAGATAGACTCCCGGCGCGCGCGGAATTTCTTTAAGTTTTTCGTCGAGCGTCATTCCTGGTTTATCTTATCGCTTGTACGCCAATCCGGTTAAATGGCGGGCTTGTAATCGTGTTACACTGACCCCAATGAGCGCGCTGCTGGAAAGGATTGGAACAACAGATACTGACGACGAATTGGTCCGTCGGGCGCGCCAGCTTTATGACCAGAAGCTTCGCGTTGTGCTTGAACCGACTCAGCAGGGACGCTACGTGGCGATCGAACCTGACACCGGTAAATACTTTCTGGGTGATACCGGAACTGCCGCGCTGGTAGTAGCTCATGCCTCGATGCCGGAGCACACCTTTTATCTCGCCAGAATTGGTTACGAAGCTGCTGATTCTCTTCACGGCCATGGCCACCGAATCCGGTAGGATTACCTCCGCCCGCGAACCGATCCTGACGGTCTGTTTAACTGATGATGTGAAAGTCGAGTGCGTTGTTGATACCGGCTTCACTGGCGCCTTAATGCTTCCACGCGAAATTATTGAGCGCTCAAGCGTTCCCATAATTGGAAAAGAAACGTTTCAACTTGTCTCCGGACGTTTTATCGTCGCCAGCCTCGCGCTCGTCGAGATCGACTGGCTCGGTCAGCGACGAATCGTCCGCGTTGTGATCAGTGACGGCGTTGATGCGCTAATCGGGGCCGAATTACTGGATGGGAATTGTCTTATCGTTGATTATATTCGGAATCAAGTCACGCTGACGACCGATTGAAGGCCCGAACGTGCGAATTCCTCTTCAAATACAAGGCGACAGAGATTTCGACGCCGTCGGCTTTGGCCTGAACGCAGTCGATCATTTGATCGTTGTGTCGCAATATCCCGAGTTCGACACCAAGTCCCGTTTCACTCAATACGAAAAAGCGCCGGGGGGTCAGACTGCAACCGCGATGGTCGCGCTGCAGCGGCTTGGTCTCAAGACCGCTTATGGCGGACGCTTTGGCTCGGATGAGGCCGGACGTTTTGGCTTGCGCTCGGTCGAGGACGAAGGCGTGAATTTAGATTACGCGGAGACGATCGAAGGCGCTGACACTCAAACCGCTTTCATCATCATCGACGCCCGGTCGGGTGAACGCACAATCATCTGGGATCGCGATGAGCGGCTTTCGTACGGGGCTGACGAAGCACCGCTGGAACTCGCGTCGCGTGGTCGCGTGCTGCACCTCGACGCACACGACCCTCCGGCCTGTGCAGTGATGGCGCGGGCCGCTCGAAACGCCGGCACGATCGTCACTGCGGATATCGACAACGTCTATGACGGATTGCCTGAGTTGTTGCCGCTAATCGATGTGCTAATAACGTCGTCAGAGTTTCCGCATCGATTGACGGGCATTAGCGACCTGCGCGCTTCCTTGATCGAAGCGAAAGCCCGATACGGTTGCGCCATAGTTGGAGCCACACTTGGCGAACGCGGCGCAATCGTCTTATGCGAAGGAGAATTCATCGAATCACCGGCGTTCGAAGTACCCGGCGGCTGTCGCGATACGACCGGCGCGGGCGATGCGTTTCATGCCGGGTTCATTTACGGAATCCTGTGCGATCAAGATTTGGAATCATGCATGAAGTCAGGCAATGCGGTAGCTGCCTTGAAATGTCGCAGTCTTGGCGGACGCGCAGCGTTGCCGACTGGTGACGAGTTGAAAGAGTTCCTGCGGTAATCAGGGGCAGGAGCTGGCGCCTGCAAAATTGCCTGATACTGTCGCCATTCTTCCAATTTCGCGCCCCGGGGCCCTGAGAGATCCATTCAGAGCCTCCCCACCGAGTACAGATTATCCTTTCCGTCAAGACCCGCCAGGAAATCCACGGCCGTTTACCCTGCTAGAATCGGGCTCTCAGCGCAACCCGCGGTTTTCGATTTGACGCACCTGTGGTATTTTTGTGCCTCAATTAAATCGTGCCCCGGCGAAGTCAAGTTTCGTAATACTACAAGGTGAATTAGACCCAGGAATATAATCGCACTCGAACCGCTGTTTGGCCCACGCGAGTCTGTCTACCAAACTGTTCCAGGTGATGTGCAGCATTGACACATACGGCTGCCGACATCGCGACCTTCGCTAACGACTGCCGAAGGTATGCGATTCTTGAGTCGCGGTAAGAAATGCGCACCGAATAAGGAGTAATCGTGAAATCTTCAATCCCCCAATCGCGTCACGCGCGCCGCAGCGCAGCTGCCCGGCCTTTATTTTTTATTATCATTCTTGTGTGCGCAGCTTTGGTTTTTGCTGCCGGCGCCGGCGCTACGATGCGGGCCTTTTTTCAGGATGCTGACATCGCGGTGATCAAAACGGGTCCCGACACGGCCCCTGCGGACACGGATATTATCTATACCATCACGGTATCCACTTCAGGATCAGATGACATCACTGGCGCGACGCTGCAGGATAACCTGCCGCCGGAGACAACGTTCGTCTCGCTTTCAAAGCCTGCGTCCTGGGGCTGCACCACTCCCAGCGCTGGAACTAATGGCGCGATTAATTGCACGAATTCACTTGTTCCTACCGGAAGCAACGATGTCTTTACTCTAACTATACACATTAATCCGGGCAGCGCGCCGGGCACATTTATCACAAACGTTGCGAACGTCAGTAGCCCTATTGACGCGAATAACGAGAACGATCAGTCGACCGCCGTCACGCAAGTGCCGACAAACAATGCCGATCTCAGCCTGACTAAGAGCACCAGCCCGTCACAAGTTCACGCCAATACGGACGTGACCTTTACCATAACCGTAACGAATCTCGGACCGAACGCCGCGACCAATGCCAGCTTTACCGATTCATTGCCCGGAGGCTCTCCCGCAGGCTTTACGATGACTTTTGTATCCTTCACCCAGGATTCGGGTCCGAGTTGGAATTGCGGTTCGCCAGGCAGCACGACCACTTGCTCGATCGCCAGTCTCGCCGCGAACACCACGAGTGTCTTCAGTTTTATCGGACACATTCCGGCCGGCTCTTCGTCGACTTACACTAACGAGACTACCGTGACCAGTGATGCGGATCCCAATTCTGAAAACAACACCGGCTCAACTATCGTCACTTCGTCGAGCTGTTTCGTCGATCAGATTGTGACGACAAACGCTGACAGCGGGGCGGGCAGCTTGCGCCAGGCCCTCCTTGATGCCTGCGACGGATCGACGATCGGTTTTGATATGAGTCAGGTGGTAAGTCCGATTACGCTGACCACTGGTGAGTTGCTTATCAACAAGAACCTGACGATTCAAGGATCCGGTGCGAACCTGTTGACTGTAATGCGTAGCGCGACGGGCGGCACTCCGCAGTTCCGCATCTTTGACGTCATTTCCGGAAAGACCTTCGCCCTCTCAGAGTTGACGATCAACAACGGAAACCTGGTCAGTGACGGGGGCGGCGTGTTCAATCAGGGCACGACAACACTCTCTGCCTGTGCCATCACCGGCAACACCGCAAACAGCAGCGGCGGCGCACTTGTCAACGACAGCGGCGGTACGATGACGGTTAAAGGTTGCACCATTACCGGAAACAGTTCCCCTGAGGGAGGCGGTATTGCGAACGGCGGTACGCTCACTATTCTCAATAGCACCGTCTCAGGCAACACTGGTGATGGACTTTCCAATTCGAGCGCGGCGAACATTACAAACACTACCTTATCCGCCAATTCGATCAGAGGAATTTCGAATAATGGCGGCGCGACGGTGAACATAGGCAACACAATCGTGAGCAACACACCCGGCGGCGCTGCTGATGTTACGGGCACCTATAATTCATTAGGTAACAACCTGATTGGTAACCAGGGATCAAGCATCGGGTTCAACATGAATGGCGACCAGGCAGGGACGAGCGGTTCGCCAATCAACCCACGCCTTGCGCCACTCGCGAACAACGGCGGAACTACCCAGACGCATGCGCTCCTCGCCGGAAGTCCCGCGCTTGATGCGGGCAGCAACACGTTAGCGAACGATGCAGGGCTGACAAACGATCAGCGCGGCTCCGCGTTTAGTCGAATCGTCGATGCGTCTGATGCCGACGCCACCAATACTGTTGATATCGGCGCGTTCGAAGCGCAAATTTCTGTCGAAGATATCACTGACCACATCACCAACGAGGACACTCAGCTTCAATTCGTATTTAACCTCGGCGGTTCAGCTTCAAGCGTTACGGCCACGTCTTCGAACACGACCCTGGTCCCAAACAATGTTGCCAACATCGCCTTGAGCGGTTCGGGATCGACGCGCACGTTGACAATCAATCCGCTGGCGAATCAGTTCGGAACATCCACGATCACAGTCACGGTCAATGGCAGTAACAGCCAGAGCATGTCCGATACTATTGTGCTCACGGTTGTGCCAATGGCTGACACCCCATCGGTAACGAATGCCACCACGAATGAGGACACGCAAAGCACATTAGGTCTGGTAATCTCGCGCAATCCTGCCGATGGCGCTGAAGTAACGCATTTCAAGATCACGAGTATCATCAACGGCGCTCTCTTCAAGAATGATGGCGCGACGCCGATCAACAACGGGGATTTCATCACGGTCACTGAAGGAAATGCCGGCTTGAAATTCACCCCGGCGGCCAATCTCTTTAGCCCAGGCACGACTTTCAGCTTCCTGATACAGGGTGCGACCAGCGGCGATGGCAACGGTCTTAGCAGTGGTTTTGCGACCGCCACAATCACCGTTAATCCAGTCGCCGACACACCATCGGTGACAAACGCAAGCACGCTCGTCAATACTCAAACGACAAACGGGCTCGTGATTAGCCGCAATGCCGTGGACGGCACGGAAATTACCAACTTCAAGATCACCAACATCACCGGCGGTACGTTGTTCAAGAATAACGGCACCACGCAGATCAACAACAACGACTTCATCACGTTTGCTGAAGGCAATGCCGGATTGAAATTCACCCCGGCGCTGGACTCAAATGCGAATGGCAGCTTCCAGGTGCAAGCTTCAACAAGTAATGCAAACGGTGGGCTCGGCGGAGGGTTAGCTACTGCCACGATCACAGTTAATTGTGGCCCGACCCTGGTGCTGAACAGCAGTGACAGCGGTTCTGGATCTTTGCGAGCAACTATTAATACCGCCTGCGCCGGCAGCACGCTCACATTCAATCCCGTGCTTATCGGCCAGACAATCACATTGACAAGTGCTGAGTTGCCCATTAGCAAGAGCCTCACGATTCAGGGACCAAGCGGGAGCTTGACGGTGATGCGCAGCACCGCCGGCGGCACGCCACAATTCCGTGTC
>DASWQK010000570.1:0-6389 GCA_036403735.1 Pyrinomonadaceae bacterium | reverse complement strand
TGATCGTCAGCTATGCCCGCGCGTCGATGACTGAAGCCGGCGGTCCGTCAAGCTCTGTCGATCAAATGATGGCAGGGATGTCGTCATCGATGGACGCTCACGCTTGCTGCAAGGCTCAGCGTCGATCCAAAGACCGACGTCAGCTGCGTGCAGAATCGCCGGCAAGTTCTGAGCTTCTGGCAGCGAATCTGGCGCTTCCCTCGACGCCCACGCAATCGGGCGCGATGAGTTGCTGTCCGCTGACGAGCGGCTCGATGGTTGTAGCTTCTCGATCGCAATCGAATGATCGTGCGACCGTTTCAGAAGTAATCAGTTCTTCCTCGCTTTTGGTAATTAGTTCAGATCCACCACCAGTCGCGGTCCCGCTGCGGCTACCTAATCGAGCGCATTCCTATCTGCTCGATTGTGCGTTTCTAATCTAGAACTCCGCCCGAAATTAAGCCCGCTATCCCGATGCGTCGGGATTCTGACATTGCATCAGTGTGTTTGCTGATGCGCGCAATCAATTGTTCTAGATAAATAGGAGAAATAATAATGAATAAGTTTCGAAGGTTAGTCCCGGGCTTCGTGCTCGGCCTGACAATCGCACTCGCCGGCGTTAGCTTCGCACAAAACGCGACGCAGTCCGGCGCCGGCAAAAAAATGGACTCGTGTTGTGGCGACTCGTGTCCAATGATGAAAGACGGCGCGACGAAGAACCATGCGGCGTCCACGGATAAGCACGAGTGCTGTTGTTGTGACGACTCATGCTCAATGAAGAAGGACGGCGCGATGAAGAATCATGCTGCCTCTTCAGACAAGGGTGAGTGCTGCTGTGGAGATTCGTGCGCGACGATGAAGCAGGACGGCGCTAAGTCTGGGGCCGCCTCAGACAAACACGAATGCTGCGGCGATTCGTGCAACATGAAAGAAATGAAAGATATGAAGAAGTCGTAACACAGTAGTGCGACGATTCTCGTTTTTCATTGGACGGGCGCGACGCTGGTCTGGGTCGCGCCCAACTACGCTCCTCCTTCCGGAAATATTCGATCAGACTTGGGGAAGGGTATGAATTCAATATTTCGAAATTCGAAAATCCACGCGTCCTTGCTCGGCTTGCTGGTTTTGCTGGGCGGGTCGGGGTTACGGGTCAGATCTCAGGACATGCCGGGCATGAAAATGCCCGCGCCTCAAAAGGCAAAGCCGCCATCAACTCCAAAACCATCACCCGCGCCTACTCCACCAATGACTGATATGCCGGGAATGCCGATGCCTGTTTCGCCGAAGCCCTCACTATCCTTGCCGACGCCGATGAACATGCCGATGCCCTCACCGAGCTCTTCGCCCGGTGCGACGGGAAACATGCCGGGCATGGAGAACAAGCAGGGAATGGGCTCAATGAAAATGGGGCCGCTATTAGTAATGACCGGCAGCGATATGAGTATTCGCGTGGGCGCGAGCGAGACGAATCTTATGTCGATGGGCGCGATTGGGTCCGGAACTTCCTGGCAGCCTTCATCCGCGCCGATGCACATGCATTACATGGTCGCCGGCGATTGGCTGCTGATGTTTCACTACAACGTTTTTATCGATGTAAATCATCAGGGCGGGCCCCGTGGCGCAACCAGGTTCGAATCGGCAAATTGGTTTATGCCCATGGCGTATCACAAGTTGGGCGCGGGCACGCTACAGTTGCGTGGAATGTTCAGCGCTGAGCCTCTTACCTTTCCGCGCGGAGGATCGCCGCTGTTGTTTCAAACCGGAGAGACTTACAAAGGCCAGCCGTTACTCGATCGACAACATCCGCACGATCTCTTCATGGAATTGTCCGCGCAATACACTCTGCCACTGGGCGATCGAGGGACATGGTTCGCATATATTGGTTATCCCGGCGAGCCCGCGCTTGGCCCGGTTGCTTTCATGCACCGGGCATCAGCTTCTGAAAATCCTTCTGCTCCGCTCGCGCATCACTTACAGGATTCGACTCACATCGTCTTTGGTGTGTTAACAACGGGCTTTACTTATCGCTGGTTCAAATTGGAAGGATCGATTTTCAACGGGCGCGAGCCGGACGAGAATCGCTACGACTTTGACGCGCACAAGTGGAACTCGCGATCTGCCCGCCTGAGCTTTGCGCCGAATAAGAATTGGACCGCCCAAGTGTCTTACGGTTTCCTGCGAAGTCCGGAGAATCAGGAACCTAACATCGATGTGCGGCGGGCAACGGCTTCGCTTCAATACAACCGCCCATTCAATCGCGGCAACTGGGCGTCAGCACTTATCTGGGGCCGGAATCACGTAAGTGGGCCGGGCGAGATTCACAATCTAAACGGCTACGCGGCTGAATCAACAGTGAATTTTCTCGACAAAGATTATTTTTATACGCGGCTTGAGCTGGTGGACAAAGATGATTTGCTCCGCGCGGCCGATCGGACAAAGCTGGGCATCACCCAAACGCACCCATCGTTTCGAATCGGCGCGTACACGTTCGGCGGCGCGCGTGACGTTTGGAACAATGACAAAGTCTCAGTCGCTGTTGGCAGTGACATTGCGTTCTATTCAAAGCCGGCGATTCTCGATCGCATTTACGGCGACAATCCTGTTTCGTGGAAGCTGTTTCTGCGAATTCGACCGGCGAAGATGGACATGAGCACGCAGGGAATGCCTGGCAAAAAGAAAGAAATGCCTTAGCAACCGTGCGTGATTTTCCGTGCGGCCACGAGAATTTGCGCACACCACGTTAAATGATATCGGTAAACACGCCAGAGCGCCGGGGCACAGAGTTTGCCAAGCGTCAGACATTGACGACAAGCGGCCGCAGTCGCGAACGAAACAAGAGGTTGACGGCGATTAGGAGTTTCAAATAGAGTGTTCAGTCAGCAATGAAAACGCGACTCGCATCCCTGTTCCTTCTGCTCGTGCTCTCCGGCGGCGCGTTTGCTGGCGTGCCGATGAGCTTTGGCGAAGGCGAATGCAGCATGGGCCGCATGGACATGGCCTGCTGCAAGGCGATGCTGTTGCTGCAGAGCCGCGCGAAGTTCACTCCGGAAGAAGAGTTGTTGTGCGCGCTCAACTGCGCGCAGAACGGAGCGACGTTGCCGGCGAGCGTGGCGCGCGTCACTCCACCAGCGCAGACGATTCAACAGGCTCACCCGGCGTTGACACAACCTCTATCGATTCCGATTTCAATTTCAAGAATCGCGACGCAAACGCACAGTCCACCCGGCTCTCCACCTACATACCTCCGCAATCTCGCACTCTTAATCTGATCGCAACAAGGCCGAAGTGTCTCTGCTGTCAGTCCTGATCGTCGGACTGCGCAGAGGTTGGTCTGTTCGTGTGCTCTCGCACGCAGAAAATCGTTGGAGGATTCAGATGAAGAAGACTTTCGTTATCGCATTACTTTCAGTTGCGGCTCTTGTAGTCGTGGCTGCTTGCACAAAATCCACGGACAAGGCGGCGACTGGTAAACCGATCGCTTCCACGACGGTCAACAACCTGACCGCGACACTCTCCAACAGCACCGGACAATTGAAGCAAGGACAACAAGACGTGACGTTGGCTTTTACAGATTCGTCGAGCAAGCCTGTCGATGTTGGCGCGGTGTCGCTGAACTTTCACATGCCGGCGATGGGTGGCATGGCCGTGATGAATGACGCGGTGACATTGACGACCACCAGCACGCCCGGCGTTTACAACGGCAAGGTGAATGTCTCGATGGCCGGCGAATGGCAGGCGCAACTTGCTTACGAAGGCCCGGTGGGAACAGGCAAAGCGACGTTCAGCGTAACCGCGCGATAGAAGTTCTCATTCACACCCAGCTTTAGCTGGGTGATGACTGGGCTGGTTGCTAATCGAACCGTTTTAACGGTTTCGTTCGCGGTCAGAGAAAACCGTTCAAACGGTTAAGCCGAACCTTCGACGCACGTCGCGCCACCCAGCTAAAGGCAGGGTGTGGATGAGTTGAACAAGAACAATTTCGACCAATGATTCATCGACTCATCGAATTCAGCATGCGCAATCGCGGTCTGGTGATCGCGATCTATCTTGGCCTGGCCGCCTGGGGTTATTGGGCTTTGCTGCGCACTCCAATCGACGCGATTCCTGATCTGTCCGAGAATCAAGTAATCGTCTTCACCGATTGGACCGGACGGTCGCCGCAGGAAGTCGAAGATCAAGTTACCTATCCGCTGGTAACAAATCTTCAAGGGCTGCCCGGTGTGCGCGTCGTGCGCGCGAGTTCGGCGTTTGGCTTCTCGATGATCAACATCATCTTCGAAGACAACGTCGATCTTTATTGGGCGCGCACGCGGGTGCTTGAACGGCTGAATCTGGTTACCGCGCAATTGCCGCAGGGCGTTGTTCCCACACTCGGCCCGGACGCGACGGGCGTGGGTCAAATCTTCTGGTACACGCTGGAGAGCGATCAGATGAACCTGCGCGATCTGCGTTCGCTACAGGATTGGTTTGTTCGCTATCAGCTGAATTCCGTGCCCGGCGTCGCCGAAGTCGCGAGCGTCGGCGGTTACGTGCAGCAGTATCAGGTCGACGTCGATCCGAACAAGCTGCGTTCGTATGGATTGCCGTTATCGATGGTGGTGGAAGCAGTTGAGCGATCAAACCGAAACGTGGGCGGTAATGTCGTCGAGCAGGCGGGTCAATGGTCTGTGGTTCGCGGGGTCGGATTGATTGAATCGCCCGCTGATGTCGAAAACATTGTGCTGACGGCGCAAAACGGAATTCCGATCTACGTGAAGAACGTTGCGAACGTGAAGCTTGGCAACGCATTTCGCCAGGGCGCGCTCGACAAGAACGGTAAGGAAGCAGTCGGCGGGGTAGTGATCGCTCGCTATGGCGTGAACACGCTGGAAGTGATCGACGCGATCAAGCAAAAGATCGGTGCGATTCAAAGCGGGTTACCGAAAGGCGTGCAGGTTGTTCCGTTCTACGACCGCACCCAATTGATAAATCGCGCGACTCACACATTGAAACGCGCGCTGATTGAAGAACTGCTTCTGGTTACGCTGGCCCACATTATTTTCCTCGCGCACTTTCGCTCAATCCTGATCGTGACGATTCCGTTGCCGCTCGCGGTGTTGCTCGCGTTTTTGTTCATGTACTACGCCGGGATCAGCTCGAATCTGATGTCGCTGTCGGGCATCGCTATAGCGATCGGCGTGCTGGTCGACGCTGGAATTGTAGTAACCGAAAACGCTTTTCGCTTTATTGAGACGCGGAAAGTCGATCCGAAAGATCGACCGCTGGTCTGGCGAACGGTTTTGGAATCGACGAGACTCGTGGGGCGGCCAATCTTCTTCTCGATGGCCATCATCATCCTCGCGTTCATTCCGGTTTTCTCGCTGACCGGTGAAGAAGGGAGACTATTTCATCCGCTGGCGTTCACCAAAACGTTTGCGATGGTTGGCGCCACGATCATTGCGGTGACGTTGGTGCCTGTGCTTTGTACTCTGCTGCTGCGTGGCAAGTTCCACGCAGAGCAGGACAACCCTGTCATGCGGGCGCTTCACTTCATCTATCGCCCGGTCCTGCGGTTTGCGCTGAATCATCGTTTGCTCACGGTTGCTCTCGCAATTCTGTTATTTGCCGGTGCGATTCTACTGGCGACCGGCATCGGCAAGGAGTTCATGCCGCCGTTGAACGAAGGCGATCTGATGTTTATGCCGGTGACCGACCCGGCGATCTCAATCGACGAAGCAATAAAGATCACGGCCCGCCAGGATGAAATTCTGAAGAGCGTTACCGAAGTCGAATGGGCAGTTGGCAAAGCAGGCCGCGCGGAAACTTCCACCGATCCCTCGCCAATCAACATGACGGAAACCGTCGTTCACCTGAAGCCTCCGGAACAATGGCGCGCCGGGCTGACGCGTGAATCGCTAATTGCCGAGCTTGACGAAAAACTCCGCATGCCCGGAGTCACGAACATCTGGACACAGCCGATCAAGAATCGCATCGACATGCTTTCCACGGGCATTCGTTCGCAGGTTGGCATCAAGATTTTCGGCAACGATCTTAAGGCGCTTGAAGAACTATCGCGCCGCACCGCCGAAGTCGTGCGCAATGTTTCCGGCGCGAAAGACGTCTACCCGGAACAGATCAGCGGCGCGCCGTACATCGATATCAAAGTGAATCGCACGGCCGCGGCGCGTTATGGCATCGACGAAAGAACCATCCAGGACGCGATTGAGAAGGGAATTGGCGAGACTAATCTCTCGGTGACGATCGAAGGCCGGCGGCGCTTTCCGGTGCGAGTGCGTTTCGCACCGGAGTTTCGCGGCAACGTGCACGCGCTCGGTGAAATTCCGATCACCTCGCCAAACGGTCAACCAATTCCACTGTCGCAGCTGACTGAGATCACAGAAGTCCAGGGACCAACGATGATTTCCAGCGAG
>DASWQK010000569.1:0-1613 GCA_036403735.1 Pyrinomonadaceae bacterium | reverse complement strand
CCGCGGGACCAAAGATTCTTACCAGGCTGTTGGTCGAAATCTGGCGAATGTAGGTTGAGACCCGGCCCTGATTGTCGCTCGTCTCAAACACTACGTATTTCCCGTCAGCAGAAATCGACACACCGCCCTGAATATTTTCGTTGCCGATTTTTCCACCACTGGTGAGGCGCACGAATCGAACAGCATTGGGAGATGTTAAGGGTGGCTGCGACTTCATTAGCTTATAGGCCAGGAAACCACCGAGGGTTACCGCGGCCACGAGAACTACTACGACTATGCCAGCGAAGGCCCGCTTATGACGCCTTATTTCGGAAACGATATATTCGGCGCTGGAAGCTGAAGGCGGAGCCGACACTTGAGCGGTAGACATTGCCGGCGAGATACCTGTCTGTTGAAGGACGCCGGATAATTGCGCTGCCGAATAGTTCACGGTTTCTTTGCCGCCCAGGGCCGCTGGCGGTACGGATCGTTCGAGGCTCGCCGCCACCTCAGTTTCGCGCTTCAGATCCTTCAAGTCGATCAGCAAATCATGAATGGTTTGATAGCGCTCTGCGCGATCCTTGCGCAGCGCCTTCTTCACAATGATTTCCAATTCAGCCGGAACGTCGTAATTCAAACGAGCGATGGCCTGCGGTTGTGAATGAGTGATCCGATCGATTGTCTCGGTGACGGTGTTTCCGGTGAAGGGCAACTGCCCGGTGGCCATTTCATAAAGCACGACACCGAACGAAAAAATGTCTGATCGATGATCGACCTCGCGACCCAGGGCCTGCTCAGGCGACATGTAGTTCACCGTGCCCATGACGACGCCCGGGCTGGTCTTTACCCGCGTGGCCATCTCACTGTCGGACGTGTGCGCGTCGGAACCGGGACCGGCCAGCTTGGCGAGTCCAAAGTCCAGCACTTTCACGCGCCCGCGCGAAGTGATCATCACATTTGCGGATTTGATGTCGCGATGCGTAATGCCTTTTGCGTGAGCTTCATCAAGTGCGTCGGCGATCTGAATTGCGATCTCCAACAACTCTGACATTGCCATCGGCCGGCCGCCGATCTTTCTATCAAGCGATTCGCCTTCGACGAACTCCATCGCAATGAAGTGCCCGCCATCGACTTCACCAATTTCGTAGATGTGGGCAACGTTTGGATGTGAGAGCGCTGAGGCGGCGCGCGCCTCTTGCAGGAACCGACGCAGGCGCTGCTGATCGCGAGCTACTTCGGGAGTGAGAGTCTTGAGCGCGATGTCGCGATCGAGTTGCGTGTCACGGGCAAGATAAACCTCGCCCATCCCGCCCTCGCCGAGTTTGGAGCGGATTTCGTAGCGGCCGAGTTTGGTGCCGGAGGTTAGGTTCACTTCTTCAATCCGGTTCTCCAATTTCAGCTGACATCAAGCGAGTTTGGACGGTCTTTTCGCCAGTAGTCTGGCAACCGCGCTCAACTCATTCCGTGTGCTTCAGGGATTGGCGAAGGCGGACCCACGGGCATCATCAGCAGTTGTCGCTCGGGTACGCCGCTGCGGAACTGGGCCAGCAACACTTCGGGATCAATCTCGACGCCGGCGGGATTAGCCGCAAAGGCGTCCGTTCGCATGTAGGCATTGGCTTCGGCGACGCTGC
>DASWQK010000568.1:0-6057 GCA_036403735.1 Pyrinomonadaceae bacterium | reverse complement strand
CTTCGATTCCCCGCGCGACCCCGCCGAGGATGTAAAGGAACCGGGTCAGGTTCTTAATCTGTTCGCCGACCTTGGTTGCGCCGTCGATCTTCACTTGCGCAGCAGCATCCGGTGCCGCGGGTTTTGCTGTCTTCGAGGTTTGCGTTCCGCGCCGCGTAGTGCGTGAACGCGTTTGGGCGAAAGCCGCCGTCGAAAGGACCAGAAGCACGCATATTGAAACGATGATTCTTTTCATATTCACACCCACCAGTATTTTTGCCGTCAAGCGTGCGTCATTCACTTATATCCAGTCAAGTTCAGAGGTTGTCGTCGCCCGACTATTCACACTCGAAGACTCTCACCGCGAACGTGATCGTGTCAGAAGCCCGACCGTTAGGGAGGGCAACACGGCGCTGCTACAATCCTGATGCAAATGCCCGCCCGCTACCGCAGGCGGTTCTGACCTGCATGCACCGCCGAACTCTGAAAGTTGAACGACTGGGCCGCGTCGATTACGCCGCCGCACTCGATCTGCAAAAGCAAACCGAGCGTGCGGTTTTGACGAAAACGCAACCGGATACGTTGCTTCTGATCGAGCATCCGCACACGTTGACTCTCGGCCGCCGCTCAGCGCAAAACGGAATCATCTCAACCGATGAAGTATTGAAATCGCGCGGCGTCACCATCTTTGAAACTAATCGCGGCGGCAAGACTACTTATCATGGACCGGGACAGATCGTCGCTTACCCGATCATTAAGTTAAGTCCTGATCGTGAAGACGTGCATCGCTACGTGCGCGATCTGGAAGAAGTTTTGATCCGAACGATGCGCGACTTTGACATTGAAGCGTTTCGCATTAAAGGATTGACGGGCACGCATACGGAACGCGGCAAAGTTGCGGCCATCGGTGTGCACATCGCGCGCTGGATCACGACGCATGGGTTCGCGGTGAACGTGAATACGGATCTCGGTTACTTTGATCTGATCATCCCGTGTGAAGGCGAGCCGGTGACTTCGATGTCAGATTTGCTGGGACAAGAAATTGAAATAAGCGCCGTCGAAGATCGAATCATCGAGCGTTTTGCTGAAGTTTTTGAAATGGAAATGAGGTCAGAATCCCGACCCGTCGGGATAGCGGCCGGATGACTTCGGGCGATCACCAGATCATGATGATCGCCGCTTTCTCGACTTATCGAAGCCGCTGCTATTTACGCTATGGCTGTGCCGCTTCGATGCGCGGCAAGTCTATGACTTGCCGAGAAGCGTCACCTGAAACCGAGCGGTCTAAAACCGCAGAACTTCGGGTCTTAGACCCGGATGCGGAGAAAAAATCGCGGCCGGCAAGTCAGAGACTTGCCGCGCATCGGCGTGGCGAAGCCATTACCGCCTCCGAACTAAGGTTCACTACACAAACACTAACTTCTTATGCTGACAATCGATCTAATCAAACAGGCTGCCGCGCGAATCGCCGGGCGCGTTCATCGCACGCCGGTCGTTACTTCTCGCTCATTCAACGAAGTTGCGGGCTGTGAAGTCTTCTTCAAGTGCGAGAATCTGCAGCGCGCGGGCGCATTCAAAGCTCGCGGCGCCACGAACAAAATTCTTTCGCTGACGGACGACGAAAAGAAGCGCGGCGTCATCGCCGTCTCTTCCGGCAATCATGCGCAGGCCGTCGCGCTCGCTGCGCGCGAAGTGGACACGCGTGCAGTAATTTGTCTCCCGGAAGATGCTCCGAAAATGAAAGTCGCCGCGACGCGCGGTTACGGCGCCGACATTCGCTTCTTCAATCGGCACAAAGACGATCGCGATGCGTTCGGCTGCGAAATCGCGGAGCGCGAGAATCTTGTGATGGTTCCCGCGTACGATGATTACCTGATAATGGCGGGACAGGGTACCTGTGGTTTGGAGTTTCTCGAAGAAGTGCCCGATCTCGATTCGATGCTGACGCCTTGCAGTGGCGGAGGATTGTTCGCCGGAGTTAGCACCGCCGCAAAATCGATCAAGCCTTCGATCAAATGCTTTGCCGTGGAACCCGAGACTGCTAACGACACTCAGCAATCAGTCGCGAAAGGCGAGCGGGTGAAAATTTCTCCGCCGCCCACAATCGCTGACGGGCTGCGCGTGCAAACTCCCGGGGCGCTAACGTTTCCAATCACGCGCGCAAACGCTGATGATGTGTTGATTGTCAGTGACGATGAAATTCTCGCGACCATGCGTTTCATGCTGTTTCGAATGAAACTCCTGGTTGAGCCATCAGGAGCAGCGGCGGCGGCCGCGGTCTTTCATCGCAAGGTTTCAAACGGTTCTCGAAAAGTTGGCGTGGTCCTTTCAGGCGGCAACGTCGACCCGGAAGTGCTGACCAGAGTTCTGAAGGAAGAAGGTGGGAATTGATGTCTCTGCTAATTCTTTTTGACGTTGCGCCCGATCCCGTTAGGAGCGGAGCTGCGCTGGGCGTGGTGCTCGTGGTGATCGTTTTTGTGCTTCTCCTGGTCGGGGTGGCAGCGCTGGTTTTCTTTCTCTGGTTACGCAAACGCGGCCAGGGCGCTCAAGAGATGATTCGTCCGGAATATTCTCCGACAAGCGGTCCGGTTCAAGTAAACAGTCCAAACCAACCGTAAGCATTCAAAACTTCGCCGCCTAAAAACGAAGCGAGATTAGCGATCACAATCGTGGCGAAGTCCTGCCACATCGATCGCTTGCCAAGCTCTTCCGCTTTTCCGTAAGCGAGCCAGAACAAAACGCACTCGGCGACGGGCGCGAAGGTTTCCGCGACGGCCAAATAAATCGTGCGTGAAACGCCTCCAAACATGAGCGGCATCACCAGCACGACGATCGGATACGTGCAGGCCGTCAGCCAGACTCCCGCGAAAATTCTGCGTTTGATCGAATGTCGTTGAGACAGACCGAGCAGAAGGACCGGCGTCTCGATCAGAATCGTGAACGGATAGCCGATTAAGAGGAAGCGCCACAGATCGGAAGGAGACATGGGAAAATTGGTCCATTGGTTCATTTCTCATTGACTCAATGAAGCAATGGATCAATGAACCATTTTCTTCAAATCATTCGCAACAGAAACGGCGCTTCCGCCAGCACATGGGCCATCGCGATCGTAAAGTAAATATCCCGCGTCAGCGTGTAGTTGGCAGAAAAGCCAAACCACAACAGCGCAACCGCGAACAGGCCGAACACTAAAACTGCTCCGATCAATTTCGGAAAGCCGCGCGAGTGACTGGCAACGGGAATTGTCTTAACTTTCCAAATCGCCCCCGTCGCTCCGATCAATGGCAGCGCCACAATCCAAACGCCGTAGTGCAGCATCTCCAAAAAGACATGGGTAGAGACGAGCATATGACTCGAAACATTCGGCAGCAGTTCCGCGCCGGCATGTTGGGTGATCCGCCAGAACAATCCGTTGTCGTCCGCCAATGACGACGTGCGTGAAAGCTGCCACAACATCGCCGCCATTAGTAACGGCAGGAACATGAGGCAGCGTCGATACACCGGCAACCATTCGGACTTTGTTCGTCGCAAGTGTCGATCTAAAAACCATAGCGCGACCAGCGGATGCAGATAAACGATCGCCAGACTGAAAAACTCCGGCGACAGCCAATTAATGCTGCAAAGCACGAATGCGAGCGGCAGCACCCAAAACCAATCACGATTCGCTTTCTGCTTTCCGCGCATCAGCACCAACGCGCCGATCCACAAAATCATCAGCGTGTTCCAAATCGCGATCGCGTTGGACCAATTCGCGCCCGACCAAATGTTCGCGTAATAAAGTGCGGGCAGCGAAACATACGTCAGCGTCAACAATCCAATTCCCACGAACGCGACGATGAAGAAGTTTCGCGAGCGGCCAAAGCGCGCCGGCAGGCGCATGAGAAAATAACGAGCTTCGAACCAATTATGCGGACCGGCAAAAAGGAAGACGGTAGCGATGGACATTTGCAGTGGCAGCCAACTTGCGAATGCCGCCGACAGGCAGGCGCTGCCGATCAAGATTGCGGCAAACGCTCGCGCTGACACGCGCACACCATCGTGCGCCCGCGACTTAGTCCATGGACTAAAGGCTATGTCATCGACTCGTTGCATAAGGAGCGCCCGCATCCCTGCGGGCGGTTCGCGGGCATCCTTGCCCGCCCGCGTTATCCAAAGGTGCGCTACTACTCCTCGCCGGGCTTTCCTGATTTCCGCAGCGGGATGATCAATTTCATATTGTCATCGCCGGGAATAACTTCAATCATCAGGCCGCCGCTCGTGTCCTTGCCGTCTTTCAAAGACTGCGGCAGGTTCTGCCAGCGAATGTATCCCGGCGGTCCCGCGTTGGCGCGCACAATCACGGTTGCGACTCCAAAAATAATCGCGATGAGCAGCACGCCGGCGACTGCTTTATGGTTGCGCCGCTGACTGGATCGCGCGAACCAAACTCCCGCGAAAGAGATCGCCAGGAACATGAACAGCCCGGCCATCATCGTGCGGCCTGAGCTGTGCATGATGCTTTGCGACAGCGAAGTGGTTTCACCTTTAGGCCCAGCCGCTTCCTGCAAACGCCTCAAGGTATTTTCGGAGATTTGCAGAGTGGCTTCGTATTTCTTCGGATCTGATGTGATGGTCAGCCCCGTATAGAAGAGGCCCTTCGGCTCGACCGGCGTCGGTTTGGGGCGCGCGATATCAGCAAAGGCGTAGATGGCACTGGCCAGTAAAGCGAGTATCGCAGCGGTAGCGAATAGCGTTCGTTTCATTAATTCTCCTTAAGATCAAGCGACAAGAATTCTTCTCAGGGTGTGTCCATCGGTGTGATCTATGGACGCTTTCAAAGTCGGCGCAGTATAACGCAAAAGCATTTCTTGGATGCTCAAATCGCACTAATGACGAGTAATTGTCTGATTGAAACTCCACCCTCTGGTTTGGTTGGCGGTGTCAGAGTACCGACTTTAGTTAATGAGGTCAGTCCCGGCGTGTTCTGGTTTCAATTCTCCGGTGTATGATTTTGTACGCCACGTTTCTCTTCTTGCTTAAACTCCTGGCGCATTTCTTTGATTTCAGTCCTGGCATGCATGTTGATATTCACCACCTCGCATGCGGGCTGCTACAACCAGGCCCATAACTTTCAATCAATCATCAAAGGGGAGGAAGAGATATGGCGGACGATAGAGAGCGAAATGAAGGAATGAAACAAGGCGGCGCGCACGAGGCGCCCGGACGCAATACCGGCACAGGCTCGGAGGCCGGTGACAAGGGCAATCTCGGTGGTCAACAACTCGGTGGCCAACAAGGTGGCCAGAAGAAGCCAGATCAGGAAGGCAGCTACAAAGAAGGCGGCCAGAACGAACAGACGAGACGTTAAAGGTGGTGCTGTCCACACCGGGGCTCACGCGTGATGTTTCTGCAAGGAGATGTCACTCGTGGGCCTTATTTTGGAGTGCGCCCGGCTTGATGGCGCTTTGTTCGGCATGACTCTGAATCCATCCATCACCGCTTCGACGGCTTAGGTGCTGAGAAGAAATACAAAGCGGCGTCAAGCCGCCGCACTCCAAATTACTTCCCGATTCTTCGCGTACTACCGCCGCCACTAATCGTCCGGCTCATCTTCCGCGCTACGATTTCGGCCTGTGCAAAGACTCGCAGAAAATTTCCACCGAGAACCTTTTCGATGTCCTGTTCGCTGTAACCGCGCTTCAGCAATTCGTAAGTTATGTTGGGCAGCATCGAAACGTCGCGGGCGCCTTCAGGAAAATCATTGGCGCCATCAAAGTCAGCCCCAAGCCCGACGTGATCGATGCCGGCGACTTTCACAATGTGATCGATATGATCGATCAATTTAGAAAGCGGCAAGGGCGGCAGCGGATATTGCGCCTCGAGCTTGTCACTTTCTTCCGAGAGCCGCTCAGGATCGTTTGCATATTTCACGCTCAACGCTTCCTGCTGCGTTTTCAACTTCTCGCCTCGCGCGTCACTCTGCGGCGCGACGGTCTTCTGATCGACGAACAGACTGTAGAAGTTTATCTGGACCACCCCGCCGTTCTTCGCGATGCGTCTGAGTAGATCATCAGGGATGTTGCGCGGCACGTTGCTAAG
>DASWQK010000567.1:0-2261 GCA_036403735.1 Pyrinomonadaceae bacterium | reverse complement strand
TTGCATCGCTTCGGTCTGCGTCTGCTGCGCAACCGCACGGCGGCAATTCTGGTTCCCGTGCTCGTGATTCTGAATGGCGGGCTCGGCTGGGCCATGCTGTTTGGGGACGTGAACAAATCGGATGCGGGTGTCTTTCATGTGCTGATGAACATTCAGCACTCGTACACGATTTTGCCGGACGTAACGCAGGGTTGGCGCTGGGGTAATGCAGTTACGAGTTTGCTCGTGCCTCAGAGAGGCTTCCTGCTGGGCATTCCATTGGCTGTGATCGTTTTCACGCAATGGTGGGACGCCACGCAAGAAAAGCGCGAGGAGCAAAGTGGTAAGGGCAAAGAGCTAAGTGCAAAGAGAAAAGCGCCGAGCTTAAAGAGGAAGCAGCCACCGGAAGATGTTCAGAGCACAGACAAAACCTCTTTGCTCTTTGCCCTTAGCTCTTTGCCGCATCGGCGCATGATCGCCGCCGGCTTCATTGCCGGCTTATTGCCGCTGATCCATGCGCATAGTTTCATCGCTACGATGGGAGTCGGCGGCGTGTTAGCGCTTATTAATATCAAGAAGTGGCGCGAGTGGCTCGCGTTCTTCGTGGTCGCTTCGGTCATCGCGATTCCGCAGTTGCTCTGGTCCACGCACGGCAGCGCGGTTAGCACGCAAGCCTTTATCGGCCGGCACAACGGCTGGGATCATCCCGACAGTGAATACGTTATTTGGTTTTGGTTCAAAAACACCGGCGTTTTCATTCCGCTTCTGGTCGCGGCTCTGCTTTGGAAAACAGATAAGTATTTGATCCCGCGCCGGCTGTTGTTGTTCTACTTGCCTTTCACGCTCTGCTTCATCGTTCCCAACCTGATCAAGTTCGCTCCCTGGATCTGGGACAACATCAAAATTCTTTTCTATTGGTGGATAGCCTCTGCGCCGATTGTGGCATTGCTGCTCGCGCGTCTGTGGGAAGGCAACATTCTTCATCGAACGGCCGCGGGCGCATTGCTGGTCGTGCTGACACTGGCAGGAGGATTGGATGTCTTTGCCTTGCTCACGCGCCAGGGCGAGTACCAGGAATTTGATCGCGATGGCGTCGCGTTCGCTGAAACGATCAAACAGCAGATACCACCGCGGGCAATGATCTTGCACGCGCCAATTCACAACACACCGATTTTCCTGACGGGCCGCCGTTCGCTGATGGGCTATCCCGGTCACATCTGGACGCACGGCATTGACTCAGGCCCGCGCGAAGCGGACATCAAGAGAATTTATGCGGGCTCGCCGAACGCCCCCGCCTTGCTCGCGAAATACGGAGTCGATTATGTTGTAGTCGATCCACAGGAACGTTCAGTGATGCCGGTGAACGACGCGTTCTTCAGTCGTTATCCTGAAGTCACAACGGTAGGTGAGTACCATCTCTACAAAGTCACGCCGTAAAAAGCAGTCATCGCCAAAGAAAGAAACCGCGCCGGTGAATAACACGCGCGATATCGATCTGACGGCCTCGGGCGCAGAAATTTCAGAGCGCGCCTGGCGAGTGTCCGCGCTGGCGATTCTTCTGGTCGGAGCATTTCTGCGTCTGGTCAAACTTTCGCTCGTGCCACTGCATCACGACGAGGGCGTCAACGGAAATTTTCTGGTCACGCTGGTCCGGGAAGGAAAATATTTCTACGATCCGCAGAACTATCACGGCCCGACGCTTTATTACTTCTCAGCAATCATCCCCTGGATCGTCCGGTTCTTTGGCGGAAAAGCTGCGGGCGACACGTATGGCCTGACAACTTTCAATATTCGCCTGGTAACTGTCGCGTTTGGCGTGGCCACAATCTGGCTGGCGCTGCTGTTGCGTAAACGCATCGGTGAGATTGGGGCACTGTCGGCTGCGGCATTGATCGCGATTTCACCGGGAGCAGTCTATCTCTCGCGATATTTCATTCATGAATCGCTGTTTGTCTTTTTCACGCTTGGAATTGTTGTGGCAGCTTTGAAGTACTACGACACCGGCCGCGGCGTCTATCTGATTCTTGCTTCCATTTCCACGGCCTTGATGGTCGCGACGAAAGAAACATGGATCATGAATGGGCCGGTGCTGCTGATCGCGCTGGTCACCACCAGCATTTACTTTCGCTTGCGTGACAAAATTGATCGTAAGCGCGCCATCGACGAACTTTCATTTCGCGAACGTTTGCAAACGACGATTGATCGTCTCGGCGGGCCCACACAGATAACGACGGTCGCGCTAATCGCCTTCGCGGTATTCATCCTGGTCGCAGTGTTTTTCT
>DASWQK010000566.1:0-3808 GCA_036403735.1 Pyrinomonadaceae bacterium | reverse complement strand
TCCTGTAGTCTCATTGCCCGCTCCACTGCGGCTGGGGTCATTTGCTTCATTACTGCATCCTGTCATGCAGTTTCACCCACCCGCTCAGATCGGACACTTCATCTGCTAATTAGATCGGACATATCATGTGCTAACGACACTTCTCTCTACTGATCTTGACTTCTCGGACAATGCGTCATAGATCCCGAGCGGCGCTCCGTTAGCAGCGAAATGTTTATAGAACCTGTGAGAGAAATAAATCAACCAAGCTCCTTGCGATGCAAATCGATTTCACATTGCGCTCCTAAAGGAGCTTGTGGAATTTGAGCGCAACGTTCTATAAACATTCCGCGCCTAACGGCGCTGAGGCAACCATGCCGTTGGTGGCCATAGAAAGCACTCGTTTGAAGACCAGTTCAAGGCTTTACTTCGGGTGCTAAGAATAGATTTTAACGAACGCCATTTAACGAACGCCATTTATGGAGTTGAATTCTGTCACCAGCTTCGCAGGCTCGATTGAATTCTGTGCGAGAACCCCAGGCTCGGCTAGGCCTCGCCAGGGGCTAACATTCTGGCCGCCTGCTGTTGTCCTTGATCTCTAGAGACTTTTAAGACCAATCAAAATGCCTGTTCCCTCCAACTGGTTCGAAAGTTTTTTTCACGGCGTCACGCTCGACCTGTGGCGCAAGGCGATTCCGCCGGAACAAACAACTGCGGAAGCAGAGTTCCTGATCGATCATTTGAATTGCGATGCGGGCGCGCGCGTGCTCGACGTGCCGTGCGGCAACGGAAGACTGTCTTTTGAATTGGCGCGGCGCGGCTTGCGAGTAACCGGAGTTGATATCTCGCAAGAGTTTATCGAAGAGGCGCGATCCATTCAGATTAATCAGTCTGGCCCGCCCGCTACCGCAGGCGGTTCTGACTTATCAACGCGCATTGAATTTCTACTTCGCGACATGCGTCACCTCGAAGATCAGGCA
Source organism: Pyrinomonadaceae bacterium (assembly GCA_036403735.1). GTDB lineage: Bacteria > Acidobacteriota > Blastocatellia > Pyrinomonadales > Pyrinomonadaceae > UBA11740. The sequence continues at coordinate 2,849 of DASWQK010000566.1, read as the reverse complement.
ATCTATGACGCTGCCTATTGTTTTGGAAACAGCTTTGCCTTTCTGGAACATGCTGAGATGAACCGGTTTCTGGGCGCGATCGCCCGAGCCTTAAAGCCGGGCGCGCGCTTCGTCATCGAAACCGGAATGGCGGCTGAATCGGTCTTGCCTGACTTTGAAGAACAGAGTTCGCACGAGCTGGGCGACCTCGCGCTGACCATCAAGGAACGATACCTTGCCGAAGAAAGCTGCATCGATAGTGAATATATCTTTGAGCGCGACGGCCAGACCGAGTCACGTTTTGCCAGAGAATGGATCTACACAGTGGCCGAGATTCGGCGGATGTTAGAGAGCGCCGGATTCTCTATTCTCGACCTTTACGGTTCGTTGAAGTGCAGACCTTACAAACTGGGATCGCAGGAGCTTTTTATTGTGTCAGAAGCCCGACCGTGAGGGAGGGCAACCGCAGTTGGAAATGTCTTAGGAAGATCAAACGATCCACGAAACAACATTGAAGAATCACCAAGGTTCGTGTGGATTCGTGGATTGCCTACCTATCTGGAGTTGAATCCTGACGAGCGTCGCCCTCCCAGACGGTCGGGCTTCTGACACGGGCGCTACAACCTCTTGATCGGCCAGATGTCCACCTCCAGCGACTCGGCGTAATTCAGCACCGGCTCACCTTCCCGCGATTTCAACCCCAGCGACTCAATCATCGTCGAATCCCACGAGTTCATCGTCGCTTTTTGCAGCGGCCACGGCTGATGAAAGATGCGCGCGCGATACAAACCACCGTCTCTTTCGCTGTAGAGACAGTAGCGTTCAGTGAGAAAGAACTCTAATGAATCAGGGTGCGAGAAAGGAACCGTCTTGCCAATATCCCATGAGCCGTTGAAATTCGCGAGCGGCTTATCAGTTCGTTCAACCGCGTAGTCAATCATGTTACCGCTCTGCTCCAGATCGATTTCCGCGTTGTAATAAGGCAAGTGATAAAACGTGCGGGCCCCCATCACTGCCGAGGCGCTGTTACAATCAAGCGAAAAGAACCAAACACCCGGCACTCCGTCGTAATGAACGTAGGTCCGCACGTTCAGCTCATGAAAAGCACTTAGACCGGGCACCGCCGGAAGATAGGGCGGCAACGCCCTGATGTCCCACATCGTAAACGGAATAATTCCAATCCACGCCGTGCCGTCGAAGGTATCGATCTCAAGGCCTTGCGGAATCAGCGGCCGCAACTCGCGCTCTTCAATTCGCCAGTGCATGAAGAGCAGCTTGCCCCAGACCTGATGCATAAGCGGCTGCCCTTTGGGCCGCTCGCGAATTGCCAGTCTCTCGAGTTCCGTCAGATGTGGTTTGCTCATCAGAAGTTTTAGAGACAAAGAGTGCTTAGCGGGTTCCGTTTGCCGTTCGCTTCACGATGCTCAGCGCTTGCGAGGGGAATCCTTCATTTCACAGAACTGCTGCACCGGCTGGAACAATTGTTGGCAATAGCGATCGCCGGAAAGATCAATGCGTCGACATTGGTCCACGCGCCACTGGGCGCTCTTCATGAACTCAGTTGCTTTCGGCACGTCAGCGCAAAAGCCCGGCGTCGCGCGGCTCGCGTCCAAACAGGTGCGCATGAAAATGCTGTTGGAAAGTGCACTCGAAAAACCCGGGTCTTTTTTGTAACGCAAGATGCTTTCGTCGACACAACCCTGGTTGTCGCTGTGGCCGCCGAAGTCTTTGCCTTCCGCGACGACCTCCTTCGCGCGCGCCATCAACGCATCTTTGTTTTTCATCCACCAAAAGACGCCGGCGCCGACAACGCCGATGATCAGCAGCACCGCGATAATCGCCACAATTAGTAAAGCTTTCAGCCAGCCTGGCATGGAGACCTCCGATTCTTGTTCCCTCTCCTCCTGGGAGAGGGTTAGGCTGAGGGTATGATGTTGCACCGTAGCTTCGCCCCTCACCCTGGCGCTCTCCCAAGGGGAGAGGGAGAAAGACTTCACTTCAAATGCTTATCAAGCCAATCCAGAACCGTGTTGTGCCAGAAAGCAGAGTTGGCCGGCTTGCCGACCCAGTGTCCTTCATCAGGGAAATCGACGAGCTTTGATTCGACACCCATTCGTTGCACGGCGGTGAAGAGTTGCAGGCCTTCGCCTTCCGGCACGCGATAATCGAGCGTGTTCGTGATAATCAAGATCGGCGTGTGAAAGTTCTGCACAAAATTGTGCGGCGACCAGCGTTCGTACATCGCTTTGTTGGTCCACGGTGTGCCCTTGAATTCCCAATCAGTAAACCAGAGTTCTTCGGTGACTCCGGTCATGCTGGTGAGGTTGTAGACGCCGTCGTGCGACACCAGCACTTTGTAATGAAATCGGGGATCGTTGTTGTGGCCTTCGATCCAATCGATCATGTAACCACCGTAACTCGCGCCTGCGGCTCCGATCCGAGTTTTATCAACGTACGGAAGATTCGCCGCCATGGCCACACCGTTACTGATGTCGGTGAAAACCTTTCCGCCCCAATCGCCGGAGATATCAGCGACAAACTTTTGCCCGTAACCGGTTGAGCCGCGCGGATTCGGCATGAACGCAACGTAACCGTCGCCCGCATAAATTTGCGGGTTCCAGCGGTAACCCCAGTTGTCATTCCAGGCGCCTTGCGGGCCGCCATGAATCAAAACCACGAGCGGATATTTCTTCCGCGGATTGAAGTTCGCCGGCTTGACGATCCAGCCCGCGACTTTCGCCCCCAACGCTCCGGTCCAGGTCACTTCTTCGGCCGGTTGCAGTTTGAATGACGAGATCAACGCATCGTTGGTGGTGGTTAACGCAGTCGCTCCAGTGCCATCAGCATTCGCGCGATAGACTTCACTCGGC
>DASWQK010000565.1:0-5297 GCA_036403735.1 Pyrinomonadaceae bacterium | reverse complement strand
CCCGTTCGAAGCGATTCAGCCGCCAACCGCTGGCGCCCATGGCGCGGAAATAGATAAGGCGAATGAAGACCTGAATGACTTTCGCAAAGATATGTTCGCGGTCGGCACGCTCGGCGCCGTGAGTTATGTAGTCAAAGGGTTGAAGGGTTTGCCGGGACGTAAATCGATTCTGCTGGTGTCCGATGGCTTTCGCATCTACAACCTCGACGATCCGACGCGAAATTATCTGGCCCAGGAAAGAATGCGACGCTTGATTGACGAGGCCGGCCGCGCTTCGGTGGTGATTTACACCATGAACGCGACGGGGTTGCAAACCCTGGGTTTCACGGCGGCCGATAATCTTTCGAATCCCAATGAGGCGACCGGCGGCTTAAGTGCTGAGAATCTTAATAAGCAAATGAGCGATCGCCGCAACGAGGCTTTCGAAACTCAGCAGGGCCTGGATTTTCTAGCGCGACAAACGGGCGGCATTGCGATTCGCAATACGAACGATCTGAGCGGCGGGATTCGGCGTGTGCTCGAAGATCAAAAGGGCTTTTACCTGATCGGATACCGGCCTGATGAAGGAACGTTCGACAAGCGCACGGGTCGACGCACTTTTCATCAACTCACCTTGAAGGTGACGCGCCCCGGGAAATTCAACGTGCGCATGCGCAATGGATTTCTGGGATTCACCGATGAAGAAAAACCGGCGCCCCGCAACCTGGCACAGAAACTGTACGACGCGCTGGCCTCGCCCTTTGGCGCCAGCGGAGTTCACCTGCAACTGATATCGCTCTTCGCGAACGATGCCAAAGCGGGTTCGTACATGAGATCGGTCCTGCACGTCGACGCGCACGATCTCACCTTCACCGAAGAGCCTAACAAGATGCACAAGTGCATGTTCGACGTTTTGTCGATCACGTTTGGAGACAACGGCGTTCCCATCGACCAAAGTGGCCGCACCTATACGATTCAATTGCCGGAAGAGTTATACAAACGCGCGCAACGCGACGGACTGGTTTACTACGTGACGGTGCCGGTCAAGAAAGCCGGCGCGTATCAGCTCAGAATGTCTCTGCGCGACACTGCGACCGACCGGATCGGATCGGCGAGTCAGTTCGTCGAGGTTCCCGATTTGAAAAAGAACCGGCTGGCGCTTTCGGGGCTGGCGCTGAGAGGTTATCTGCCGCCGGCAAGCAACAGCTCGTCGCCGAACTCAGCGGCAAATTCTCAAGCCGCGAACGCCGACAGTCCGGCCGCTGATCAGGAAGGCATCGAAAAGGGCAACGCCGAAGCCAGCCCGGCCGTGCGCCACTTTCACACCGGCATGTTTTTGAGTTACGGCTTTTATGTTTACAACGCGCATGTCGAGAAAACGAGCGCACCGCAATTGTTGACCCAGGTAATGCTTTTTCGCGACGGCAAGCCGGTGTTCACCGGCCGGCAGAATCCGATGGGCATCAACGGCCAGCCGGATGTGAAGCGGCTGGTCGGTGGCGGCTCGATTCAGTTGGGAACAGACTTGCCGCCGGGTGATTATGTGCTGCAGGTAATTGTTACCGACCCGCAGGCTGACAAGAAATACCAAGTCGCAAGCCAGTGGATGGATTTCACGATCGTGAAGTGAATTCTCCTCACGGCCTGAGTTTTGTGTCTTTTCGTGATTCCTGGTTCGTGTGGTTTCGTGGTTTGATTCTCGTTGATTTATCAGAAAAACAGACCACGAAACCACACACGAACACAAAACCAATTCACACGAATGCGCCGGGGTCGGATGGGTCTGGAACAAAAACCGGCCATTACCGCTGAGACGCCGCGTTGCGGCACATCTTCTGCTCGATCAACTCGGCTGCTTCACGATGACCGTCAGAGTTCCAGTGGCCGTTCCCAATCTCTTTTCCAAACCCGTGTAAAAAAACTTTCTTTTCGTCCGCATAGCTCTGCATCGGTTGAGCGAGATCGAGAAAATCGATCTGTTCACGGTTAGCTAATTGCGCGAGCCTCAGATTCGGATAAAAAAGATTGTCAACTCCGACGTATGATTGGAAGCGTTCCCGTACCGTCCGATCGGGATGCACTTGAATCGGGTTGCTGCCAAGGACCAGGACGAATTTCGCGCCTTTCTGATTCACTTCGTTGTGAATCTCTTTAAGCAATCCTTCCGTCACCTGCCAGGCTTCATTCCACACTGCGTCGCGGGGCTCGAGATAAATCATGTTCTCAACAGTGATTTCCGGCGCCGACTGTTTCGCGATTTGCGCCGGGGCAGCGGCCGGCGTTTGGTTCCGCGCTCGCCGTTCGTCGAGTTTGGTCTTGATCAGCAAATGAACTTCATAAAGCAGTTGAATCGTGCGCAAATTATCGCGGAACCAAACTCCGGCTCGATTGAGCGTGGACGAGTGCCAGCGAAACGCGGCCCGATCACGAAACGAATTATCAACCACCAACTCGTCACCACGATAATAAAAGTAGGGAATCTCGTCCGTCTTTTTCAGCGAGCGCAGGTTATCGCTGATGTCGTTGTTCGTCGTCACGAGCAACATGACGATGTCCGGCGAGTACTGCCAAACCTTCTGCTGAAGCGTAATCAGTTCCTGCCCGGCGCCGTATCCCGAAACACCAAAATTGATTATTTCGATGTGCTTGCCCGCAAACTGTCCGCACGATTCGAGGTTCTGTTGCAGCAGCCACCAGAATGTTTGCTCTAACGGCACCTGCAACCCTTCGCAGTATGAATCGCCCAACAGCGCAATCCTGATTGTGTTCGCGGGTTTGGCAATCGAGTGCTCGCGATCGCGTAAACCTGCGCTGTTGATTTGGACGTAGTTCCTTCCTTCGCGTTGATACGTCCCCGCGACGTTTGGCCGCAACACGACCCCGCGAAAATAATCGGGCGTGTAGAAGAGCGGCGCGGAATATCCGATGACGCGCAGGAAGACTTCGGTCATCAGCAGACCAAAGATGACGCCGAATAAAACGAGCAGGAGTTTTCGTTTCCGAGATGTTTTCTTTAGCTTGGACATTATGTCGAGACAGGCTTTCGATAAACGATCCAACACCACGTGGCCAGTTGATACCGTTCAAAGAAGCGATGGAGCGCGCTTGAGCGCCAGGCCGGCTGGGTAGTCGTGTGATACACGACTTGCAAATCTGCGGCGCACCCTAAAACTTCCAGGCTCTTGATCGAGAAGACATAGTTGTGGTGGCCCAGGGCCAGATGCTTGTACGCGCGGCTCTTCAGTTTGAGCTTTGAAAGCAGGTTCTTGATACGCGTATCGACGCTCTTGTAATTCGGGACCACGACCAAAACATAGCCTTCCGTATTCAAAATCTCTCTTGCGCGCAGCAGGGTTGAAAGTGGATCGCTGGTGTGCTCAAGCACATGCAGCATCGTGATGATGTCATACGTCCGATGAAAGTGTATTTCTTCCAGAGGTCCGTGATGGATCGGAAAACCGGCGGTCGCCGGAAGAGTCTCGCTCACGTGCCTCGATAAATCTGTGCCTTCAACCTCATAACCGGCTTGCCGCGCCAGATGCGGTAGCAATCCGCTTCCCGTGCCGACATCGAGCAGCGATTTTCCGTGCGTGTGTTTCTTTATGAAATCCAGATACTGCTCGACCTGCTGATGGACCGCGGGCTCGAAGCGATCGTAGTCAAACTCCATATTGCAGCCCCAGCCGTCGAAGTACTCAGGGTCGTCATACAACTCGCTGGCATCATCACTGGTCGCCGGCGGTGTCATCGCATAATCGCATTGGTCGCATTTGTAGATCTGCTTTCCCGCAAAGTCTTCACCCACGTGGCGCAGCGGACGTTTGCAGAGCAGGCAGTTCAAGGGTTTGATATCCGAGGTCATTTGAGCGGATGACGAAGGGATGCTTGTACTACACGCGACAAGCGAAGCTCAAGTCGAGAGTAAGACGACACACTGGTTTGTGTTAGATTTTGTCGCGTGTCAGAAGCCCGACCGTGAGGGAGGGCAACTATGGCGCGAATGGCCCTTGATTGCACCCCACGCGAGATGCTCGCGTGGGGACCCCGCCCTTACGCGCGGGCTTCTGACACGCTAGCTATGCGAATTCTGCAAATCTGTTCGGCGCGCGAGATTGGCGGCGGCGAAAGACATCTTGCCGATCTGGCGAGTGCTCTCGCGGGTCGCGGCCATGAAGTTTTTGCCGCGCTGAGTCCTGCGTCTCCTGTGCGCGCGGAGCTGCGGTCGCTTCCTTCAGAAAACATTATCGAATTGCCGATGCGCAATTCGCTCAATCTCGCGAGTGCGCTCAGGTTATCGCGGTTCGTTCGTGAGCATCAGATCGAAATCGTGCACGCGCACGTGGCCCGCGACTATCCGCTGGCAGCGCTCGCAACCGGCCGGTCGCAGGCGCGGCTGGTGCTGACGCGTCACGTCTTGTTTCCGCTGAATCGAATTCACAGGCTGACTTTGCGCCGCACGTCGCGCGTGATTGCCGTGTCGCAGGCAGTTGCTGCATCGCTGTATGCGTCGAGCATCTTTGCGCCTGAAAAAATAATCACGATTCACAACGGCCTCGACATCAATAAATTCGCGCGAGCGATCAAAGACCCCGCACCCGGTCGTAAACTTCGTGTCGGTATGGTTGGTCACATCGCGCCCATCAAGGGGCAGGAAGACTTTGTGCGCGCGGCGGCGATCGTGCAAACCGATCGAGACGATGTCGAATTCATTATCGCCGGCGAAGACAAATCTCATTCACGCGAAAACAGAGTGGCTCTTGAGAAATTGATCGGTGACCTGAAAATGGATCATGCAATTAAGCTGACCGGCTGGGTTGATGACGTTGCGAACTTACTTTCGATGTTGGACCTGTTTGTATCGCCGGCGCGCTCAGAGCCTTTTGGCTTATCCATCGTCGAGGCGATGGCCGCCGGTGTGCCGGTCGTGGCAACTGCTTCGGAAGGCGCGCGCGAGATTATTGAAGACAATCAGACGGGCCGGCTCGTGCCAGTTGGGGACAGCGAAGCGATGGCAGCGGCGATCTTGGACTTGCTAAAAGCTCGCACCGATCGAAAGCGACTCGCGGAAAACGCTCTGGTGAGTCTTCGAGAACATTTCTCTCTGGACAGGATGGTCGAGCGCACCGTAGATGTTTACGCGGCCACTCTGGCTGGATAACGTGGCACGGACGTCCCGCCCGTGAATCCACGCGCAAGATGCGCGTGCCACATCAAATCAGTTGCCTACTTTCGAAAACTATTCCTTTCATTTTGACGTTCAGCCGAGCGCGGAGGTCTTCTTTTTGCCGACCGACAGTCACGAAAGAATAATCATACTC
>DASWQK010000564.1:0-7138 GCA_036403735.1 Pyrinomonadaceae bacterium | reverse complement strand
TCTGAGCGCCTTGATCGGTTGACGTCAGCGGCGTCGGAGATGGCGTTTGCGCGGCGGCGCCGAGCGGAATCAAAATCAAACAGAAAGTTAAGGCGCGAACGGCGCGGAACGAGAATGATGGATTTGTGTGAGCCATCAGCGGTCAGTCTAATCTTTATTGACCCCACGTCAACACCAAAGCGACCGCCGCAACAAACATCACGAGCGTCGTGGTCCATCCCAGGATGTTCGTCCAACGGCCGTTGACCCGGTCGCCCATGATTTGACGATTGTTGGCGACCAGCATGATCGCCACGAGCAGCGGCGGCGCTAAAAAGCCGTTGATGATCGCCGCAAACACCAGCATCCGAATGGGATTAATGCCGACGAAGTTGAGTAGGACTCCAATCAGAGTCGAACCGATGATCACGCCATAAAAAAGTTTGGCCCTACGCAACTTTTGGTTGAAGCCATAACGTCCGCCAAGCGCTTCGGAAACGGCGTAGGCATTACATCCGGTAAGCACCGGTACGGCCAAAAAGCCGCTGCCAATCAAACCAACTGCAAGCATGAGAGAGGCCGCTCCGTGGGCCAGAGGCCTCAGGGCCTCAGCGGCATCAGTCGCGGATTGAATGTTCGTTTTGCCGGTTTTGAAAAGTGTGGCCGCCGTCGCCAGGATGATGAAATACATGACCAGATTTGAGAGAAACATCCCCAGGTAGACATCCCATCTCGCGTATTTCATCTCGGCGTCCGAAGCCCCGCGCCGCTGGGCGCGAGTCACGCGGCCGAAGCTGATTTCTTCTTCGACTTCCTGATCGGCCTGCCAGAAAAATAGATAGGGCGAGATGGTCGTGCCGAAGATTGCCACCAGCGTGGCCAGAAACGCCGCGTCAAAACTAAGTCGCGGAATGAACGTCGCCTTAATCACCGCGAGCCAATCAGGTCGAGCAAAGAAAGCAGAGCCGACGTAAGCAAACAGCGCGAGCACCAGCCATTTGAAGGTGCGAGCGATCAATCGATATGAACCCCAAATTTGGAGCGCCAGAATGATCAGCGCGATCGGGACGACCAGCACAGCGATCGGAACCGGAATCAGTAGATTAATCGCCGCGGCAATGGCCCCGATGTCCGCGCCGGCATTAATCGTGTTCGCAATCACCAGGCCGGACACGGTGAGATAGAGCAGATTTTTCGCATAGTGACGGCGCAGGACGGCGGCCAGGCCCATGCCGCTCACCATTCCGATTCGGGCACAGGTCAGCTGCACCGCCACCATCAAAGGCAACGTAAACAATGCAGTCCAAAGGGTGGCGAAGCCAAACCCGGCGCCGGCGACTGCATACGTTCCGATTCCCGAAGGGTCATCGTCTGAGGCGCCCGTGATCAATCCCGGCCCCAGCAATTTGAAGAAACGCTTCACCGGATTCTTCTCGTGCACCATGGCCGCTTCCAGCGATGCGGTTCCGCCGGGGGGCTCGGAATGCGGAATCACCGGCGGCAATTCATCGGTTTGGTTGTGATGGGCCATTCGAGTCCTGGGCGCGATAACGAGGGCGATGATATCAAACTTTTTCGACAGCAGAGCCACGATCGTTGCCGCGATTCTTCATTCCCATCTGGTTGAGAAGATGTTAATCTTCGGCGCGAATTTGTAGTGATCGATCGGAGGCGACATGGATCGTAATACGGCCACCACTGAGCGGCTGCGAAATCTGATCTCGAAAATCGAGGCGACGACCAAAAGCGGCGAGCTTCATTGGGAGCGTCAGGCCGGTTCGGCGCATCGATATGCGCGTCTGAGCAATAATTTGTTGATTCTCGGTCCGGCGGCGCCGGCGAGCGACTCCAGCGTTCCGCGCTATCTCTTCATTACGCCTTTTGATTCTCCCGATTGCATCGAAGTCAATTCCGACGACGCGGAGTTGGGTGCGGCGGTGATGGAACTGGTGAAGACCGTCGAAGATCGCAGTCAGAACGAGCCGGCCACAGATCCGTTTGCGGTTACCGATCAACTGCTCGAGCGTTTGGAGAGCATGTAAATGCGAAAGGTACAGAACCGCGAGCTGTAGCGAGCGGTTAAGGACGCAAGCCAAAGCTAAGTGTCTGATCAATGTCAAAGGGATTTTGAATGAACGTTGCGTCTTTATCCCGCTCGCTACCGCTCGCGGTTCCGTATCGCCGTTACCATCTCTTGCTACTTGGTCTGACTTGGATGGCAACGCCTTGGACTTCATTCTAATAACAAGGACGAACTTTTATGGCAGCAGACATGAATAACCTGAGCGACGAAGCGCAAAGCCTGGCCCGCGTGCCTCTATTCAAACGGCTTGAGGCACATGAACTCGAACACCTGGCCGAAGAAATCGACCAGGTCAACTACAAAGCGGGCGATACGATTTTCAACGAGCACGATCGTGGCGACGCACTTTACATTCTGGAAGAAGGCAACGTCCGCATTTGGGTTTACGACGACGATGTGAAGGAAGTGACCCTAGCCCAACTAAAGCCGGGCGATTTCTTTGGTGAACTCGCCGTGCTGGATCGTGGCGAACGCTCAAGCAGCGCCACGGCCGTTACTGACATTCATCTGCATCGTTTGAGCAGCGATGACTTTCAAAAGTTTCTCACCGATCATCCCGACGCCGCGATCGATGTGATTTGCGAAATCGCCCAACGCATGCGACAGACGAACCTGCTCGTCTCACAACGCGCCTCGCGGAATATCAACGTTGAGATGGAAGCAAAATCGACGATCGGCCAGCGGATTGCCGATAGAGTGGCGTCGTTTGGCGGTTCGTGGACCTTCATCATCATCTACGTGAGTTTTCTGGTTAGCTGGATGGCGTTCAATACATTTGTGCTGGTCCATTATGGGACCGGCCCGGAGGGAAAGCAGTTCGATGCGTATCCTTACATTCTGCTAAACCTGATGCTTTCGATGACCGCGGCTTTGCAGGCGCCGATTATCATGATGTCGCAGAACCGGGCCGCGGAAAAAGATCGTCTGGCGGCGGAGCAGGATTTCAAGGTCAATCTCAAAAGCGAGCTGATGTTGGAAGAACTCATCCGCAAACAGCGCGAGCGTGATGCCCAAATGGATCACCTCAATAACGCGTTACAGACGTTGCAGGGAACGCTTGAGTCGCCCAACGCGCAACAGAGCTAACGCCGGTCATCTCTAAACCAACAGCGTAGATTTGGATTCCAGACGCTTATGGGCGTTTGGGACCGGTGTTGTTATTGGCCGGACTGGGTGTGGTCCTAACAGCCGGTTTCGCCGCCGTCGTTCCCTGATTGGCAGTCCGTCCGTTACGCGTCAGAGCAATTCTTCGATCATTTCCCGTCGGTTGCGCGACCAGAACTTTTATGGCGCGATAACTTCCGTCGTGGGCTTTGTTGGTGGGATCGTAACTGATCACGTACTGCGTGCGCAGGTCACGGACAATCTCGTTGGCTATCTGCGGCAACTCGGCAATCGATTGGGGAAAGAAAGCGCGGCCTCCCGTTTCGCTCGCCAGTCTATTAATCAGGTTAACAGCTTTATCGCGCGGACTCTTTCTGATTAGTCCCTTGTCTGCATCCAGCTCGTTCACAAACCCAATCACGTAAATCTGCACGTCTTCTTCACGCAGACTCTGGAAGAGCTGTGCTTCAGGATAATAGCTGGCGCGGTCCTCGCCGTCAGTGACGACAATCAAGGCGCGGCGTCGGCGATCGTCGTCGCTTCCTTTTTTGTAATCGGCAACGTGTTGAGCGGCGAGATAGACGCCATCGATTACGGCGGTCTGTCCGCCTTCGATGTAGAGTTGGTCCAGCCCATCCATCAAGGTGTCTTTGCTGGCGGTAAAGTCCTGGATCGTTTCGATCTTATCGCTGCTGATAAATCGCTCGAGAAAAGTTTCGTCGCCTTTCTTGTTGCTGTTAATGATCGACTTTGACGCATTAATAACCTGCTCAAACTGCGGACGTAGCGACCCGGATGTATCAACCGCAAGGCCGTAAATCACCGGCACCTCTTCTTCGGTGAACGAGAAGATAGGTTGCGGTACATTGTCTTCAAGCACCTTGAAATCGTCCTTGCGGATGTTGTTGATGGGGTGATTGTTTCGATCGATGACGCGGACATGCAGCGTCACCAGTTCGGTATTGACAACGATCTTGCTGTTCTCGTCAATTTCCGCATCGTTCGGATTGGGCGGCGGCGTCGGCTTCGGTTTCAGGATCGGAGCCGGCGGCGGCGCGCCCAGTTGCGGGGCAATGCGCCGACCGGGGCCAGTCTGCTCAACCGGAGTTGCAGCTGGCTGTGGCGATGGTGTGGCCGATGCAGAGCCAGTCTGGCGCGGACGCGAATCAGGTTGTTGCGCGCTTGAAGCGCCCACAATCAAGAGGGAAATCGCCGTGAGCGCCAACCCAAAAGAAAGGACGACGGCGCGTCGGCCAGAAAACGACTGGTGGTTCTCAAATCTCATTACAACTAAACCTTCTCTAAATAAATGCGCAATGTCAAACCATTTTCGCGAACAGGAGAGATACTTTCAGCCGGGTGTAAAGATGCGCGGAAGAGGCGCAAAGTTGCTGGGCGCTATTTTGGAGTGCGGCGGCTTGACGCCGCTTTTCATGCCCCTCATTTGGGCAACGTGAGGCAAAAAGCGCCGTCAAGCCGGCGCACTCCAAAGCTATTTTGGATTTGCGATAGCGAAGTAGCCTTCTTTGCTGCGCACGAACAGCCGTGGCAGACCGCGTGGCGCAGTGACTTTAACTTTTATCTTGTGCCACTTGCCGTCGAAGCCCGGCGCCCTATAGCCGATGGAATATTGGTGACGCAGCTCTAAAGCGATCTGTTCGAAGATGTCGTCCATCTCTGCGCCGCTGCGCGGATAGAATGCTTTGCCGCCCGACACCGCTGCGAGCTCGTCGAGAATGCCTTGTCCTTCCATGCCGAGTGCGCTGCCGACATCGCTGCCGCCCAAAATTCCAATCGCGTAAAGGACCACGTCTGACTCTTTCAGGACCCGACGCAGCTCGTTGAAGGTGTAGCGCGAATTGTTGTCCTGACCGTCGCTAATCAGGAGCAGGGCTCGCTTTGGATGCGTACCGCGCTGCACGCGCTCGACACCGAGATAGCATGCATCATAAAGAGCAGTATTATTTTTTGTTTGGACGAACGTGAGTTTATCGAGCACCGCCTGGCCGTCCCGGGTGCGGTCCATCAGCAACTGCGCGCGCGAGTTAAAGCCAATCAGGAAATATTCGTCACGATCATGACTGGTTTGAATGAAGTGGGACAGGGCATCGCGCGCTCGATGCACTTTATCGCCACTCATCGATCCTGAGACGTCGAACAATATACCAACCGAAACCGGTGCGTCTTCATCGCTGAAAAAGGTAATGTCTCGTTGGGACTTTTCGTCAAAGATGGAGAAGGCATTCTTGCTCAGACCGGAAACGAAACGTCCATAAATGTCGGTTACGGTGACATTGAAACTGACCAGGTCGGTGTTCGTAATGATCGGGTTTTTGTCATCTACGCCGCCTTCGGGTAGTTGAATTTTGGTTGAAGGCTTCTGCTGATCAGTGCCGGGGGGCGTCTGGGCCGGCGCCGGTTGAACGATTAGCAGCTCTTTCTTTTCCGGTTCCGGCGATGGTTTCTCAGCAGGCTTTTGTTGAGCGCTTGATGTGATGGTGACGGTAATTAAGGCGGCGACGAGTGCGCCGAAAATAATTACCGCTAAAGTGACCCGACGAGGCGACGTCATTGTTTTCCCCCAGGCTCTGGAACGAATGTGAAAGGTTTGAGATATCGAGAAGCACACGTCGCGCACTTACTCGGTGTGAATGCGAGCCGTAGTTGAATCGCAGACGGAGTAGATTCCGACTTCACTGATCCACTCTTCCCCTGAGGTTCCATGAACAACAGGCCCCAGATGAATTTCCAAACCGATCGTTGCGGGGAGACGCTGTGTGCGCCTTACAGTGCTGAACTGTGGACGCATTGTAGGCCCATCGGAGCGGCGGCGCAAGACGTATCGCCAAAATAGTTTGCCGGAAGTCTTTGCTTTTCATGACGCCGATTTGTCGGCAGGGGCTAGCCACCGGTGCCTGGCGGCGGCAGCACATGAGCCGCCATTCGTCGCAGCGCGGCTATCGCTTCGGGACTAACATCGAATTGGGTCGCATCGAGTTTCACCTTTAGGCTGGTTGCTTCACCCATCTTCGCAAACTGCGCAAATGGAATCTGGGCGGTCAGAAACTGAGCGTTGTTGCCTTCGCTGGAGTTTTGGGGCGACAGTAAATGTGCTTTCCCGGAATAATCGGTCTTCCCGTCGCAGACAATTTCCAGGTCGCTATCGGACGAGAAGACTCTCCGGTCCGCGTAGGAAGCAAAATCGAAGACAACAAAGGCTGGTGCAGCCACTTTGCCATTCGGGTCGCGCGCGTCGCCTTTAGCGGTGAAGTATGGAACCAGCGCTATCCCTTGTTTCAGATCGCCTCCGAGTTGAATCCGCGTGAGGCTGATGTCAGTTTCGTTGCTCGCTGGATTGAACCTGACAATAGGACTCAATGGGTCATCGCTACTATTAATCCCGTTATTAACTATGATCTCGGCACGATTGTTAAAGACAAAGTGACCCATGCTTCTGCGAGAGTGAAACACAATCCAACGTGTTTCCGAGGCCATAAACATGATCCAGATGCTTTTGATTTTTCCGATCGAGGGAAAAGTCTTGACCACGAATTTCGCGACCTCTTGCGCGCGAGCAGCGCGCTTGCCGGGGTCTTCGCGGTTCATCTCCGAGTTAACAAAAGCGATGCTGAGAAAGACAGAGTTCTGCAGGTCAACATTGACTTCCTTTTCCTGATACTTGTCCATCAAATCCTGACGGAGCTTGGCGACCTCAGTAAGCCTTTTCACAAAACCGTTCGAGCACGCCTGAGAAAAACATACCGCGCAGAGGACCAGAGCAATGAAGACTGTTTTCATTCTCGAAGGCACTGGTATTTCCAGTTTCATTTCTTAAACCTGGCTTCGCCTCTCCAGGTTCTGCTTGATTCTCTCGGCGGTCTTTGGCCCAATGCCATCCACTGTTTCCAGGCCGCCGCCGGCAACGAATTTGCGTAATTCATCCAGCGATACGATTTTGAATTTCTGGTGCAG
>DASWQK010000563.1:0-10833 GCA_036403735.1 Pyrinomonadaceae bacterium | reverse complement strand
GAAGTGTTTGGGACGATGCTCAACGGTACAGAGATTGGCGCTGCCTTGACGGCACTCGCGCCTTTTCCGATTGACGTAATCGGCATGAACTGCGGCACCGGACCGCGCCACATGACCGAGAGCATTCGTTACCTTTGCGAGAATGCGCCGTTGCCGGTTTCGGTCATCCCCAACGCCGGCCTGCCGTCTGTCGTGGAAGGCAAGATGCACTATGACGAGACGCCGGAAACTTTTACTTCGCAAATCGTCCACTTCGCCAATGACTTTGGTGTCAACATCGTGGGCGGCTGTTGCGGCACCACACCGGCGCATTTAAAGCTGGTCGTCGAAGCCATGCAGGGCATCACGCCAAAGGTGCGCGACGCCAAGCTTGTGCCCGCCGCGTCGTCTATCTACTTCCAACAACCTTACGTGCAGGATGCCTCGTTTCTGATCGTCGGCGAGCGCGTCAACGCCAGCGGCTCGAAAAAAATGCGTGACCTGCTCAATGCCGAAGACTGGGACGGCCTGGTCTCGCTGGCGAAAGAGCAAGAGCGCGAAGGCGCGCACATTCTTGATGTGAACGTCGACTTTGTCGGGCGCAACGGCGAGGTCGATATGCATGAGCTGGCGTCGCGGCTGGTCACCAGCATCAAGCTGCCGTTAATGTTCGATTCCACTGAATGGGAGAAGATGGAAGCCGGTCTGCAACACGCGGGCGGCAAGAGCATTCTCAATTCAACTAACTATGAAGACGGCGAGCCGCGCTTCGCGAAAGTGATCGATCTGGCGAAGCGTTATGGCGCCAGTGTGGTCATCGGCACCATCGATGAAGAGGGAATGGCCCGCACCGCGGAAGGCAAGTTCAAGATCGCCAAGCGTGCCTACGAGCAGGCCACCGGTGAGTTAGGCCTGCCGGCTTCTGACATTTTCTTTGACGCGCTGGCGCTGCCGATTTCAACCGGCATTGAAGAGGACCGGCGCAATGCACTCGAGACAATCAAAGGCATCAAGCGCATTAAGGCAGAGCTGCCGGACTGCTACACCATTCTCGGGGTGTCGAATATTTCCTTCGGTCTCAATCCCGCGTCGCGCGTGGTGCTCAATTCTGTCTTTCTGCATGACGCAGTAGAGGCTGGGCTGGACGCGGCGATTGTGAACGCCAGCAAGATCGAGCCTCTGAATCGCATCGGTGAACAGGAATTGAAGGTCGCCCGTGACTTGATCTATGACCGGCGAGAGTTCGACGGCGAGGTCTGTACCTACGATCCGTTGACAAAGTTCACGACGCTGTTCGAGAACGTAAAAGCCAAGAGCGCGAAGAAAGCCTCGAAAGGCGAAACAGTCGAAGAGCGGCTCAAGAACCACATTATTGATGGCGAAAAAATCGGCCTTGAAAACGAGTTGAAGACTGCGCTCGAAACGTATTCAGCGCTCGACATTATCAATAACATCCTGCTCGAAGGCATGAAGGTCGTCGGCGATCTATTTGGCAGCGGCCAGATGCAGCTGCCTTTCGTCCTGCAATCAGCCGAAGCCATGAAGGCGGCGGTGCGCTTCCTCGAGCCCTTCATGGAAAAGAAAGGCGGCGCGACCGCGAAAGGCACGATGGTTCTGGCAACCGTCAAGGGCGACGTGCACGACATTGGCAAGAACCTGGTCGATATTATTCTGACAAACAATGGCTATCGCGTGATCAATCTCGGCATCAAGCAGACCATCGACACGATTCTGAATGCTTACGAGGAGCACAAAGCTGACGCCATCGGCATGAGCGGCTTGCTGGTGAAATCGACGCTAATCATGAAAGACAACCTGGAAGTCATGAACGAGCGCAGCGTTTCGGTCCCCGTCGTTCTGGGTGGAGCAGCGTTGACGCGGCGCTATGTAGAAAATGATTTGAAGTCCATCTATAAAGGCACGCTGTTTTATGCGCGTGATGCGTTCGCCGGTCTGCACACGATGGACAAACTAATGTCAGGAGAGGCCCTTGCCGGTATCGAGGAGGCGAAAGCAGCAGTCGCGGGCGGGAACGGCGACCAGGTTGATGACGCTGACGACCTGGTAGGTGAAGAAGCAAAGCTGGGCATTCGCAAATCGGCCAAACCGCGCGGCGTGATTAAAATCGCGGGCGACACAACGCATACAAATCGTTCGGATGTAAGCCCCTCGGTCGTGATTCCACAACCCCCGTTTCTCGGCTCTCGAGTCGCTCACGACATTCCTTTGCAAGACGTGTTTGCCTATGTCAACGAGACGGCCTTATTCAAAGGTCAGTGGCAATTCAAGCAGGGAAGAAAACCGAACGAAGAGTATCAGGCTTTTGTTGCTGAACACGTGAGGCCTGTTTTTGAAGAGCTGAAACAACGCAGCGAGCGCGAAGGATTGCTAATCCCGCGCGCTGTCTATGGTTACTTCCACTGCCAGTCTGCGGGAAACGAACTCATCGTTTATGATCAAACAAGCAAGGGCGAGCTTGTGCGCTTTACTTTTCCGCGACAACCGGCGGGCAAGCGACTTTGTCTCGCCGATTATTTTGCTTCGGTCGACTCTGGCCACATGGATGTGGTTGCCTTTCACCTGGTGACGATGGGGCGGCGGGCGAGTGAATATTCGCAGCAACTTTTCAAGGCCGACAATTACGCTGACTATCTTTACTTTCACGGTTTGAGCGTTGAAGGCGCCGAAGCGCTGGCCGAACTGTGGCACAAGAAGATTCGTCAGGAACTCGGCATCGATGGGAACGATGCCAGGAATCTCAACGAATTATTTCGCCAGGGTTATCAGGGTTCGCGATTCAGTTTTGGTTATCCCGCGTGTCCCAATCTGGAAGATCAGGTGAAGCTTTTTGAGCTACTCGATCCCTCGCGTATCGACGTTGAGTTGACCGAAGAGTTTCAACTCGATCCTGAGCAATCGACTTCGGCGATTATTATTCATCATCCGGAAGCGCGATACTTTTCGATTGATTGAGCATCCACAGATTACGCAGATTTCACAGATTAGATGCGCAAGCAATTCGCGATACTTTGAACGATGCTATTCTGTGCGTGTGAGGTTGTTGTTTTCTTAATCTGTGTAATCTGCGTAATCTGTGGATGAATCATGCGTGACGCGCTCGTCCCCTCAACTGAAGAACTCGCCGTCCTCTCTGCCTTCGAGCGTTTCGCTTTCCGCGTTACCCATCGCATGAATCTGGGCCGTTGGAAACGTTTCTGGACCTGGTGCCAGAGTTTTTTCGGCGCGGGCTGGATTCATATCTCGACTTATAACCTGATGCGAGTCTACGGTCTGGAGCATGTCGAAGCCGTCGATCACTCGCGGCCCGTCATGCTGGTCGCCAATCATCGATCCTTCTTCGACATGTATGTCGTTTCGACGACGCTCTTCAGGAAAACTTCGTGGCGCAAACAACTTTTCTTTCCGGTGCGCGGCCGGTTTTACTATCAATCGGTCCTCGGCATGTTCGTGAATCTGATCATGGGATGGTGGTCCATGTACCCGCCGTTTTTCGTCACCGGAAAAAATCCAATGCCTGAGAAACGCGCGTTTGATAAATATTCGATGCGCCGGCTGGCGCAACTTTGTAGAGAAGGCGCCGGCAATGTGATCGGGTTTCATCCCGAGGGCACGCGCAACAAGAATGACGATCCTTATTCTTTTCTGCGGCCGCAACCGGGCCTCGGCAAATTGATCAAGGAGGCAAATCCGCAAGTTGTGCCGGTCTTTATCGCCGGACTCGGTAACAATCTGCCGAAGCAGGTTTTGGGAAACTGGTTTGGCGGTCCAAAGATCCGCGTCCATTTTGGTAAGCAGTTGGACTTGTCACAGTTCGTCGCCAAAAAGGATCACGTGCGAACTTATAAAGAGATTGGTGAATTTGTGATGAGCAAGATTGGAGAGTTGGGTGAATCCGATCGTGTTCTCTATCGAAGTGAATTAACCACAGAGGACACGGAGGAAAAAAGCTAAGGGCAAAGCGCAGGGTGCAAAGCTGTCAACCTGTCCCCTTTGCTCTTTGCGCTTCGACTTTGCTTCATCAGCCGCGACTGAAGGCCCAGAAGACAGCGAAACCAGCCAGCATCAACATCAGCAAGTAGATCGAGTCCGGCACGCGGTCAATTCCGGACTGCACCCAATCAAACGGAGTGTTGTGACCATAGCCCTGAGCATTTCTCACCTGCCATTTCAACGTCTTGCGTTCCCGCCATTGGTAAACTACCAGGCCCCAGCCGATTGCTACCGGGAGAAAATCGAGCGCTTCAAGACCGAGGCCGCGCGCCATTCTTTGCAGTGGGCCGATGGTAACCATTCCGGCGAGAAAAAAAGCAACTCGATGTGACATTGGAACATTTGATTTGAAGAGCATAAGGAGTTTTCCTACTCAACGGTATTCTGCTAGGGTTGACCTTGGATGCTACTCCTGATCCGGATGATCGACAACCAGCGTCTTGATTAAACTTTTTTCGGCCGATGACTTTGCCCCTCGTAATCGTTAACCCTGCTTCCGCCGACGGCGCGACGCGCGAAAACTGGCCAAAGATCGCCAGCGACTTGCGCACGCACTTTGGCGCCTTCACGGTTTCGTTTACTGAAGCCGTCGGCCATGCCTGCGAAGTTGCTGCTGAAGCCGCAAAGCAGGGAACGCAACTGATCATCGCCTGCGGTGGCGACGGCACCATCTCGGAAGTAGCAAACGGAATTATCGAAGCAAAAAAAGACGTGGAGCTTGGCATCCTCCCCGGCGGGACGGGGAGTGATTTTCGCCGTACGCTTAAGATGCCGACGAACATCGCGGCGGCGGCGCGGGCACTGCGTGATGGTCGTCCCCGCAAAATCGACGTTGGTCGCGTGACCTTTGTTAATGATCGGGGCGAGCGAGAAACCCGGTTCTTCATCAACGTCGCCAGTTTCGGTATGAGCACGAGCGTTCTGGATCGCGCGGCCAGCGGCGAAGCGAGGAAATGGATTCCCGCATTTGCGCCGCGCAAACTTACCAGCAAACTTTCATACGCCGCGGCCACCGTGCAAACGACGCTTAGCTCTTCGCCGATTGAAGTTAACATCCAACTCGATGAACATCCCGAGCGCCGGCTGCGGGTCGCCGAGTTCTGCGTTGCCAATGCGCGATACTATGGCGGCGGCATGAAGATAGCTCCCGACGCGAAATTCGATGATGGCTTCTTTGACATAGTCACGATTGGCGACGCGAGTTCCTTCAGAATTCTGGCGAATGCGCCGCGTCTTTATTTCGGAGCGCACCTGCGCATGAACGAAGTGACGCACGCACTCGCGAAGCAGGTCATCGCTCGAGCGGTGAAGAAAGACGACATGGTCCGGGTCGAGCTTGACGGCGAAGTCGTTGGCCGCCTGCCGGCGACATTTGAAGTAGTGCCGCGGGCGTTGCGGGTCCGGTGTCCGTGAAGGATCGAGAGCGATGGCGAAGCGAAGACAACAAGTTCGGCACGGCTGGCTCTCTTATGAGCATCATCAGGATCAACTTGCGCCGCGATCGATTTTCGTCAAACGAATTATCGCGGCATTAATGATCGCGCTTTGCATGATTGTTGTGGCGTTGTCGCTGGGGCTGGCCGGTTATCATTTCGTCGCTGGATTCGGTTGGATTGATTCGTTGCTGGAGGCGTCAATGATCCTGGGCGGGATGGGCCCGATCAAAGAATTGCCGAACGACACTGCAAAAGTCTTCGCTTCTATCTACGCACTTTTCAGTGGCGTCATCTTCATTGCTCTGATGGGCATCATTCTCGCCCCGATCGCACACCGCGTCCTTCATAAGTTTCATGTCGACGAGAAGGATGTTAAGTAGCGCAAGCAATCTCGCGGATGCTAAAGCCGTTAGGTAAGCGCGCTGTTCGAGATCAATTCGCCGTTCTTTACCCAGCGCTCAAAAGCGCTGGTCTAATAACCCTTTGGGAAAGCCCGATGAATCGGGCTGAGAAATGTAGCGCAAGCTATTAGCTTGCGGCCCGTGTCAGAAGCCCGCGCGTAAGCAAGGGCATTGTTCCCGATGCTGCCCTCCCTAACGGTCGGGCTTCTGACAGAGATTTCTATGGAGGTTCCTCATGTCACAACAAGATGACCTGGAAAAGAATAAAGCGTTGATGCGTCGTTGGTTCGAAGAGGTTTGGAACAAGGGCCGGGCCGAGGCGATCACTGAAATGATGGCTGAAGATTGCATCAATCATGGTTTGTCGGAGGATGGCAAACCTTTGCGCGGCGCGTCCGGCTTTCTGCCATTTCATACTCAATTCCGCGAATCCTTTCCCGGCATTGCAGTCGTTGTCGAAGACACAATCGCCGAAGGCGACAAGGTGGTCGCGCGCTGTTCAGTTCGCGGCCAGCATGTCGGCGACAGTCTCGGGTTCAAGGCCACGCAGAAGACCGCCGAGTTCGACGGCATCGCCATCGCCCGACTCAAGGACGGCAAATTTGTCGAATCCTGGAACAACTTTGATTTTATGAAGATGTATAAGCAGCTGGGGGTGATCTGAACTATCGCGAATCGGGTCGTCGGCAAGGTTGTTGACTCGGTGATACAACTGAGATTATCTTCTCGCTACCTAAGACTCATCGGCTGGTCCTCAGAGCCTGCGCACGATCATTCTTGTCTGTACCAGCTTAATGCTTCGACGGTACTTTCACGTTGCCTTCTAAGGTAGGAGGGTTTCCAGACATGGATTTCAAAGGTGCCCTGTGGGAGCTTATGCTCGGAAAATCCGGACGGCTACCCGACACGTTTGGCGGCTCGGAGGTTTTGGTTTTCGCGTTAGGAAGCGCTTTGATGGGCCTGATTGCGGTGCTGCTGGATCGCGTGGTGTTCTCTGTTCGCGGGCGATCATTCTTCAATCTAAGCTATGTTGGCCCTATGGACACCTTGAGACTCGTCT
Organism: Pyrinomonadaceae bacterium; assembly: GCA_036403735.1. Lineage (GTDB taxonomy): Bacteria > Acidobacteriota > Blastocatellia > Pyrinomonadales > Pyrinomonadaceae > UBA11740. Next base: position 3,946 of record DASWQK010000563.1, on the reverse strand, counting down.
TACTCTGGGGAATTGGGGCTGGCGTCGGCGGCTTTCTTGGGGCGGCGGCGAGCGTATTTCTCGTAACACGTGGGGCATGCATTGGCGTCGGTATAGGCTGGCCCTTAATCCTTCCGCGCCTAATCGATTCTTTCGCTCGTGAAAAAGATGAGCAGACACAGGAGGAGCAGTAAGAATGGATATCCGTAAGTTCTTTTTGGGAACCGATGAGTTCAAGTCCCCTGAAGAAATAATCGAGCTAATACGGACGTCTGATCAATTCGACGCCCCGCAAGAGGACACGGCTGGGGCGGAAGCTCTCCTTATTTTTCAGACGTCAAAACAGCAGACTTGGCTTGTGGCCACGAGAGCCAGGCTCTACTGCGTGCTCGATGATCTAAACAAGTCCTTTACACGTGTCCAGTGGACGACTCCAGCCGATAAACTAGTAGCGGGCGATCAGATCGCAGTGGAGATATCAACAAGCGACAAAACCGAAAGAACTGGACGCCTTAACATTGGGGAGCGCCGCAACTGGTTGTTCAGCAAGAAGCTTTTTCCGACTGAGGGCCCAGAGGCGAGAGTTAAGGAAATGATAACCCGTCAGATGACAGCGGCTGTTGCGTGAACAAGGTCAGGGACAATATTCTCTTAGGCTACTTTGGCTCTTAACCGTGTCCACTTCCACACAAAACTTTCCGATCATATCGTTAAATGTTGGGGAGTGCATCGCCGGGTCCTGCAGGTTCGGTTTGTTATGTTGAAACTATTGAGTATGGAAGAGCCTAACCGTGTGATTCAATCCGACCCCGAAATCATGGGTGGCACACCTGTCTTCACGGGTACTCGGGAGCCCCTGCAAAATCTCATCGATTATCTCGAAGGTGGTGAGTCAGCAGAGGATTTCCTGGAGGCCTTTCCCACCGTAAATCTCGAACAGGTCACAGCTGTCATCGAAGCAAGAGCGGTACAGAACCGCGAGCGGTAGCGAGCGGGATAAAAAGACACCTCAGCGAACAAATACAATAAGAACGATTTAGATAGACTCGAAAGCGGATGTGGAGTTCTTTATCCCGCTCGCTCCCGCTCGCGGTTCTGTAACTCACTTCCCACCCAAAAAATTCTCGCGCACATATTGGACGGTATCATTGAGCGTGTCACCGGGATCGCGTGGTGTGAAGCCGAGTTCGCGGCGCGACTTGTTGTGGTTGAAGTACCAGAAATATTCAGCCATCGCGACTTCGTCAGCCTGGACCGGCGACGTGAAGTTCCATTGGCGAAACAACGAGTCGATCACTTGCGCGCCGGCGATCGCGAACTTGGACGGGAACGCGAGCCGAGGTGACGCGACTTTGGTCAGACGCTCAAGCCGATCGAAAAACTTCACGAACGTCCAATTGACTGCGCCGAGCAGATAGCGCTCGCCGTGCCGGCCTTTCTGCATCGCTGCACGAAACGCCTCGGCCGTGTCGCGCACATCGACAAAATTCAATCCACCATTCGGCACCGCGCTAATTTTTCGCGCCATGAAATCGAGAACCACTTTCGTTGAACTCAAACGATCGTCGCCGGGGCCAAGCAACAGACTGGGATTCATGATCACGAGCCGCAACCCTTTGCCCGAAAATCGTTCCAGCGCGGCCATCTCCTGGTAAGCTTTGCTCGCGTAATACGGCCAGCGCGAAATGATGTCGAGCGGTGGCGAGCAGGTTTCATCCGAAAGAATGTCGCCGGTTTCACTGACCGCGATCGTGCCGCTGCTCGACGCCAGCACAATCGTTTGCACGCCAGTTTTCCTGGCAGCATCACAAAGCAAGCGGGTTCCATCCACGTGCAGCTTATACATCTCCCGCGCTTCGTCTTTTTCACGCGAAACTTTGCCGGCAAGATGATAAATCTCCGTGACGCCTTCGACGGCGCGCGCGACATCGTCGGCGTTCGTGACTGAGCCTTCAAACGTATCGACACCGAGACCTGTCAGCCATTCCGGAATCGAAGTCGCCATCACGCGAATATCTTTCGCGCCGGATTGGACCAGTTGGCGCACCAGATGCGAGCCGAGAAAACCAGTGCCACCGGTAATCAAAGTTGTCGGCGCAACTTTTTTGACTACGGCGGCGTGACGCTTCGTGCTTTTCTTGGGCACGATTTCGGCGGTGCGTTTCTTTGGAGTCTTCGTCGGCATCGGTTTGATTAACCACAGAGGACACAGAGAAAAGCCAAGCCACAAAAAGGCACAAGAAGCACAAAAAGATCATCAAGAGCGATCGTGGTCTTCCTTTCTTGTTTGTGCCTTTTGTGCATTTTTGTGGCTGATTCTTTTTGCTTTTCCTCTGCGTCCTCTGTGGTAAAAACTTTAAGCTTCCGCGGTCACAAATTCTTCATCGCTCGCTTCGATCCGCAGTTTCCCTGCGCGCCGTTCAGCCTGCCACAGTTCGTGAATCTCTGACGGATCGAACTTCACATTCGTACGATCGCGCAGGTTCACCACGTCGTGTCGAACGCGGGCAGAGATCAAACGATAAGCCTCTGCGCGTGGCAAACCTTTGGTGATCGATTCCAACTCGTCAATATCAATGAAGCGTCCGATGCGCGCGCTGACGTCACGACTCTTGAGCAGGGTCGAGCCTTTGGGAAAAGCATCGTACGTTCCCTCGAGATAAATCGGCAGAATGCCGATGCGTGCAGCCAGCGCGAGATAGCCGATCACCGGCTTGAAGTCGGCCATCTCTCCACTCATTGAGCGCGTGCCTTCAGGAAAGATCAGCGCGTTGTAACCGCGATCGAGAAATGAGCGCGCGTGCCGCAGCGATTGTCTGAGCGAACCGGTGCGCTCCATCGGCACCAGGTTCGTGAAGTTTTCCATGTAAGCGCGCTTGTATTTGGTGTCGAAGAAATAGTCGGCTGCGGCCAGGGCCACCAGATCTTCACCGGCATCATCGAGCGCCATTTTCACCAAACCCATGTCGAGGTGTGACGCGTGGTTCGCGGCGACTATAAAATTCGTATGATAAGGAATGTTCGAACGGCCTTCGTACTTCGTGCGCAGCAGCCGATCGTAAAGTGCGCGTTGGGCCAGCTCGACCGTCTTGTTCCCAACCGCTTTGAGAAAGTCAGGAACGTGAATCTCGTCATCCTTCTCAGCATCCAGGCGCAGCCGGGTGGCTTCGCGCCGGGCTGATTGACCTGCTTGCCGGTTGACCACCGTCAACAATTCGCGCACATCCTGGACTTCGTTAAGGCGTTCGGGTGCAGTCAAGGCGCCGCCTGCGTTTTCGACGGCCTGGGCCAACTCAACAAACATCAAGCTGTCGAAACCGAGATCGCCGAGACGTGAATTGATCGAAACTTCATCGAGGGTGCGGCTGGAAACGGACGCCACGATCTGAATCAACCAGGCGGCGTCGCCCGTCAATTCTTCATTACCGGCCGCGCCCGTCGCACTGCGCGTGCGCTCTTCGAGCTGCTGCATCATTTGCACCACGTCGCGCCGCTTTACTTTCCGGGTGGCCGTGCGCGGCAACTCGTCGTCCGTGAAATGAAGCAACTTCACTCGCTTGTAGTAAGGCAGCTTCGCCGACACTTCGCGGAAATGTTCCTCGATCTTTTGCCGCAGGTCAGCACGCGACAGAGCAATGTCGTATTCATTGTCGGGCACTACCATGCAGGCGACCTTCTCGCCGATGCCGTCCGGTAAACCAATCACGCTCAACTCTTTGATGTAAGGCGAGTCCTGATAGACCTCTTCGACTTCATCGGGATAAACGTTCTTCCCGTTCGTATCGACGATGATGTCTTTCGATCTGCCCACCAGATAAAGATTTCCTTCGTCGTCCAGGCGGCCGAGGTCCCCCGTATACAGCCAACGATCCACGAGCGCTTCGCGCGTGGCTTCTTCGTTGCCAAAGTAACCAAGCATGACGTTCGGGCCGCGCGCGATCACTTCGCCGACTCCGGTCGGATCCGG
>DASWQK010000562.1:0-3860 GCA_036403735.1 Pyrinomonadaceae bacterium | reverse complement strand
AGAGAATTGAGAGTGAAACGGCGCATAAATTTGTTACCGCATGAGATGTTTACCACAGGGGACACAGAGAGTCACAAGAGGTGAGGAGAGCACAATTCAATCACGTGCGATCACAACTGTAGTGCAAGCGCTGCCAATTTTAGGTAGATCGCGCGCAGCGGCCATCTTGATGTCGAGTTGAGGACGCTCGCCGCGAATCATCGGACAATAGATGTCGGGTTCGTCCAGTGCGCCCTGCAATTGGCGGCGTCCCGCGCAGCCGCCATGACATGTCTCTCGAAACTCACAAGACTCGCAGGCCTTTGGCAACGTGCGGGCGGCAACAAAAGCTGGAGTGTTGACAATGTCTTCACCGGCGTCCAACAAGCCTGACAGTGGCTCGCCGACGCCATTCCAGTAAACGCATGCTTGGGTCGTGGCGCGCGGAGTGACGCGCACGGTCCCGACTCCGCAACCGCCCGTCAGCGGCGGCAATCCGGCGAACGCGCGTACCAGCGGTTCTCCAATCATAATCACATCAGTCTCTGCAAATAGGCGGCGGAAGCCTTCCCAATATTCTTTGTAAGTGAGAGCGAAAGCATCAGTTCGCACAGATTGATAAACGTTCACCCGCAACGGGGCCTCAAGGCTTTTGGCGACTCGCGCAACTTCTGCCATCCGCAAGTAATTGGCTTTCATCATCACGGCCGTGATCGTCACGGGAACTCCGAGCCTGCGACAACGCGCAGCCTGTTCGTGAATCAAACTCCAATTGCCCGCACCGCGCTGCGCGTCCTGCTCAGCCTCGGTCGGATAGTCGAGCGAGAACTCAACATCGTGAAAGGCGCGCACATCTTCATCATCGAGGATTTCGATGCTGTGTCCGTTGGAAGTGATGGTGAGCTTTACCGGCTGCGTCTTTAAGAAAGTGAGAATGCGTTGAAAATCCGGGTGCATTCCATTCTCACCCGTGCCCAAATTGACGGAGCGTATCGGCAAACGTTCCATGACGGCGCGCACCTGGACCAGCGTCAGTCGATCCACTCGATCGGGATCGCGATAACAGAACGCGCAAGCCAGATTGCACTCGTTCGTTAACGCCAGGCCGAGCGCAAATTGTCGCGTCTCTTCTTTTGCCTCTTTGGCTGGTGTAGCCATCCTCATCGGATTGTGTGCATGCTACAGCTCCGGGCGGCCAGTTCTGGCGGTACTGCATCGCGAACGGCAAACGACCGATTCGTGAAACACGAAAATCAATCGTGCGAACGAAGCTTTCCTATGTTCATTGTGCGTTTATCCAGTTTTCTGATCCCGTCAATTTAACGGACACATCTGAAATAAAAATCCGCAAGGGGTTTCCGTCCGCTGTGCCGTGGTGGTCCGTCGAGATAAGGAGAGGTCCAGCTTTCTTGTAGTCCTCCCACGTTGCGACGACGGTGCTTGGCTTCTTCGGCCCGCCGCGGTGGTAGACGAATTGCTCGACGCGGTTATCTTTGCCGACGTAGAGGTCCCAGGTATCGCCGGGCGTGTAACCGCCTTCCGAGGGATATTTCACCGTGACCAACTCAGCCGACCCGTTGCCAACGGGCAATTGTTTCATGCCTTGATCGGTCACCGTGGCACTCCGGTCCCAGTAAGCATGGAAGGGGAACAGAAGCCAATAGTTATCGTTGACGAAAGCGGGATCGACTTCGTTTTTTACGGCGTCGGGTTGGCTGCTGAGCTCGGACCGCAGATAGGAAACCTTGACCGGCTTACCGTCTTTATCCTTCCCCTCGTAAGAGACCTTGTTGGTCTTGGGCTCCCAAACCCACGAATGGGAGAGATTCACTCCGGTGAACTGTGCGTTCCACGTATAACGAATTGCTTCAATTTGCTCGAACGAATCAAGGCCATAGGTCTTGGCAATCTGTTCGGTACTTGTCGTGGCGATCTTTTCGGGGGCGGCCGAACGTTTCTGCGAGCAGGAGTTTGCAGTAAAGATCAGCATCCCAAAGGCAAGGAGACAGATCGTCTTTGAACGGCCGAATGTTGTCATGGAGTCCTCCTCTGAAAAATGAAACGTGAAAACTGCTTGCTGATTTACACCGCCTGAACAATAATGCGTTCAACTCTTGTAGTTGGATTATCACTTATTTCGAAGCGCTTGTGTAATCAGTTTCCAAGCGTTCATTGGCCGCACCGGAGTAGCTGAAGACAATCAGTCGGGGGAAAACAGAAATGAGCAACGCTGATAAGAGTTTTCGCGGGAATGCTGAAAGACAAGCCGGCGCGCGGTGCGCACTGTCGATGCTGCGAATAGTTTTAGGCGCGCTCTTTGTCAGCGTGTTTTTTGAGAATTTGAATAAAGGGCTCTACAGCGCTTCGGGTTACGCCGGGTTGATTAACTATTACATTGAAAAGGGCCATGCGCCTCAGTTGCTAAAGTCAGTACAGTCATTCATGGCGGCTCACGCAAACGTCACCGGACCGATGCAGGGCGCAACTGAGATTTCATTTGGGATTCTCTTGCTGATTGGATTGCTGACTCGGCCCGTAGCTTTGGCGGCCTTTCTTTTTCTCACCACTTTGTGGGTTTCGGAATGGGGCACGGCGTGGATTTGGGAGCTGCTGGTGCCGATGGCTGTCGCTCTCGCGCTGGTTATTGGCAGCGCCGGAAGGACATTTGGAGTCGATGCATTGCTGGCAAAGAGACATCCTTCGAGACTTCTTTGGTGAAAGCGGGCTTGCGGCAGATGAAAAGCTCGTGGAGAGAGAAATGACGCGGTCTCGGCAAAGACACCGGCCTAAATTTGACATCCCACGAAGAGTGCAACCGACTTTGAGCTTTCTTCGACTCCCCTCCGAACACGGTCCCGACGGAAGCCCTAGGCAAAGGCCGTTTTCATTGATTCGAAGAATCCGGATACCCTTGTGAGATTTTCACCGGAGCGGGCGTATTGGCAGGCGAGACATATCGAGTCAATGCATGAAAGATGACTTGAAACGATGAGGGGAAGATGAGGGACTTACGTGCTCGAACCAAGTCTGACGTAACTTGCTTTGACGGATGAAAGATCGGTAAATACTGCTGGTCATGCGGAGTACCATCAGGTAAGCACCAAGGAATCGGGCTTAAAATCCGTTGTCAACAAATTGAGAAATCCGACGGCATGCGAGAGTCCATTAAGCGTCCAATAACGGTACCGGTGAGTCTGTAGAGTGCGGTAAAGTGCTATCCATGCCGCGAAGTTCCTTTGAATTACAGTGATTCTCTTCTCTTTCACGGCGGCGACACGGGTTCGACTCCCGTACGGGACGCCAATTACTTCAATCACATACGAGATCTTGCCATTTCGCCGCGCGTCCAGAAACGTCCAATAACTAAATCGCTGCCCTCTGAAAGCCAATCAAGGCCAACTAGGCACTGAGTTCTTTTGCTGAGTGACGCACCTGAATGAGGCCGCATTTCGGCGGGTCGAGCAATACATCGCCCCCAGTGCTAAAGCCTTCGCGGCCGAATGACGAAACCGGAAAAGAAAACCAGATCTGGCCAATCGCAGGGTAGCGTTCATGCGCGAACGTCTGCTGGAGTCCACATTTGAAGCAGCTTGCTCCGAATCAATAGCTATAATTCATTCGCACACGTTCTCAGTCAATTTTCAGCGAGCAGCTTCTGAATCAATCGTTCGGCCTCGTCATAGCCCCCTTCACCCACGTGCATCCATCGAATTCGTCCTTGCTTATCCAACAAAAAACTAGTGGGCCAGCCTTCGACGTGATAGGCATTCCAGGTTTGGTAGTCGTTATCAGTAACTACCGCGTACCGAATTCCCAATGAAGTAACTTCGCGGCGAACGTTCTCGACTTTCCGTTCTTCATCAAACTCAGGTGAGTGCACG
>DASWQK010000561.1:0-5423 GCA_036403735.1 Pyrinomonadaceae bacterium | reverse complement strand
GCCGAGCTAAAAAATGGATACGACTGGGCCTATCAGGCGTTCTATCGTTGGCGTTCCATCTTAAAAGCTGCTTCAGCGCATGAATCGACAAAGCATTCGTTGAAACATTTTTTCTATAGCGCCGGCTGGAAGAAATTCGAGCGAGCCTGGGATCTGGTAATTCGTATCAAGCAGTTATCACAAATGCGGCCGATGCTCGAGGCCGTGCTCGCGCCAGTCGCTGAATCAGCTCGCGATTCGAAAGTTCGCGCAGACAGCCGTTCGGATCACAAGCTCAAGATGTGGCAACCCACATAGCCGAGATGACGGAGTAAGCCGAAAATCACTTCACTCAACTAAACATAATGTTCGAACCTTTCAAATTCATCCCCGTCAATAATCCACCGGAAAGGAATACATCCATGATCAAGCGAATCGCCGCTATCACTTTCATTTTCTTGTGCACCACCGTTGCCTGGGCCATCCTCGGCACCACCATCTTTCAGCGTACTTACGACTCCGGCAGTTCTTCAGATAGCCGTGTGGAATCGACGTGGGGCGCGCCGCAGAGTCAGTCGCCGCCCGTAGCCTCGTTCGATGAACAAGTGCCGAAGAAGGAAACCAGGACCGAGAACGGCAAGAAGATCGAAACCGTCACGCAAGAGACGGCAACGACGCAGCTGCCGCTTGACGGCAGTCACATCAACGTCGATCTGAATCTTGAACACCGCCAGAAAGGTTTGCTGTGGTACAGCACCTACAAGGTAGCTTTCGATGGCGCTTACTCGTTCCACAACCCCAGCGATAAAGATCAGAACGTGATCTTCAAGCTCGACTTCCCGACTGCGCAGGCAATCTACGACGACCTGATCTTCACTGTTAATGACTCACCGGTGGCTTTGACGAATGGAAAAAACAGCGCCAGCGGCACTGTCCGAATGAAGGCCGGCGCCACTGCAACTTTGAAAGTTGGTTATAAATCCCAGGGCTTGAACGACTGGCGATACAACTTTGGCGGCAATAAGACGAGAACCGAAGATGGCCAGCCGGCCGCGGCGGACGTCGCGCAGGTGCGTGACTTCTCTATGAAGATGACGACCAATTTCAAAGACATCGATTTCCCCGACAATACCCTATCGCCTACGCAGAAGGTCGAGACTTCGAGTGGTTGGAACCTCGCTTGGAATTACAAGAACCTCGTCTCCGGCTATCAAATCGCCATGACGATGCCTGAGAAGCTACAACCCGGTCCACTGGCGGGTCGCATAAGCTTCTTTGCGCCGGTGTCGCTCTTCTTCTTTTTCTTTTTGATGCTCATCATCACGACCATGCGGGGCATTGAGTTACATCCGATGAACTATTTTTTTCTGGCCGCGTCGTTCTTTGCGTTCCACTTGCTGTTGGCTTACCTGGTCGATCATGTTTCGATTCACCTGGCGTTCGCCATCTGCTCCGCTGTCTCAATTTTTCTGTTGGTGACCTATCTGCGACTCGTGGTAGGGACACGCTTCGCCACGCGTGAAGCAGCCCTGGCCCAGTTCATCTATCTCGTCGCTTTTTCGTACGCGTTCTTCCTGAAAGGCTTCACCGGACTCGCGGTCACGATCGGATCGATCACTACGCTATTCGTAGTGATGCAAGTGACGGGCAAGATCCGTTGGAGCGAAAAGTTCGCGCCACGTCCGGCCGCGCCAGAGCTCGCGCCGTCAACACCAGTGCCGTCGGCCACGCAGGCTTAGGGAAGAACAGAAAGGAGAAGACGACAGCGTGGAAGTTCTTAACCTGGGAACACATCAAACGACGGGCAACGCGCTTGAGAAAAAGAATCGTTTCTGGCGACGTCAGTTTGCTGCGGAGGTGACCACGCCGCAAATAGTTTTTGACATGGTGTTTGGTGTCATGGGGCCGATTCTTTGTTTCGTCTTTGATCCATTTGTATTTCACTCGGGCTTTGTCGGCCCGCCGTTGCTCCCGGAGTATCAAGCATTCACTTACCTGTTTAGCGGACTGCAAATGGCCCTTTTATGCCTTTGGTTTCTAATTGGTGCAGGGAATTCAATTTGGAATTGGACGATTGGTGGCGCACTGGTTGGTGGCGGCATCTTCTGCCTGGCGGCGGGATGCGTTTTGGCGCCCTTTAGCGTAATGGGCCTGATGTTTGTCATCGGAATATTCGGTTTCACACCTTTCTTAACCGCGCTCGTCTATCTGCGCAATGCTATGCGCGCCTTCCGAGCCCGCTCGCATGATGAGCCGCACTTTATGCGAGTCCTCGGTCTTACGGTTGGTCTGGCGTTCGCTTTGGCGTTGCCCGCGCTCTCAAGCATGCAAATTCACCAGACGGTGAAAAGCGCGGTCAATGAGATCGTGCATGGAGATCCTCAGCATGCGGCGCTCGCCGCGCATCGACTGGTGCCGCTAAGATTCTTTGCCGGAATGGAATTGGACCAAATGGCAAATGCTTATCTCTCTGAAACAGATCCCAAACGCAAAGAGCTTCTCAAATCCTGTTACCGGGAAATAACCGGAGAAGATATCGAAAACCGCGCAAATATTCTGCGAGATTAGCGCGGTTGAGACAAGCGGCGCACCGGCCAGCATCACCAGCTGATTTTTTGGTGCGCGGGCTTGTATGGTCACAACCATCCGCCGCTGAAGCCTGCCCGGCGTAGGCCGGCAATGATGTAAGGGCTTGAGCGCATCAAGCGCCAGAGCAAATCGCTGCGATAGTTTTCGATCATGAGAACGATTGGCCCTTCGTTAATTCCGAAGTGCCAGGGTGAAAGCCAGCCGCAGTCGCGACATTTTTCGTCGGGGAAAGTTGGGTTGAAGGTAGCTTCCAGCCCATAAGGATGCTCGACGCCGATTTCGATCTGGTTGAAGTGTTTCAGCGCCGGCAAAACGATCTCGGGAGCGAACGGCAGTGACGCCACCACGGCCCACGGCGCCAGCGTGCCGTCGTCCGGTCCGTCAGGAACACCACGCGCAACATAATCGAAAAAGGCGCGCTTCATTCCATCGATAATCAACTCCTTCGGGCCAGGCCCTTCGCACGCAGTCAACCCCCAACAAACTTCGCTGTAGCCCTTGTACCCGTTTGGATTTCGCTTCGCATACTCTCGTTGCGCATAAGTCGCCCGGCGACTGTTCTCGAAATAATCCAGGCCCCACGTACGCGCAGTCTCGTCCTGAATCCCGCGAAAGTCGATCCACAAGTGTGGGAATTGATGCATGAAAAGCGGCCCAGCGAAAAGGTATTCGTATTCGTAAACCTTTCTCAAATTACAAAGGGCCATGTGTGCCTGGTAACTTTCAACGGGCAAGGGAAAGGTGGGTGACCCGAGGCCCAGAACGTAAGCCAGCGTTGATTCGTCATATCCCTGCCAACGATGTGCAAGATAGCCTGTTTCCGGCCGCCAGCCGTGAGTAAGCGTGGCTCCGCCATTCATGGCCCAACGCCAATCGGCTCGCTGATAGAGTTGATCTGCGAGCCGGCGAATTTCGGTTTCTGCTTCAGAATCGCGATCGAAATATGCGGCCGCGACCAGCATCCCCGCAAAAAGAAAAGTCGAATCGACGGTTGACAGCTCGCACTGCCACGCGCGCCGACCAGTCTTCATGTCGAGGAAATGATAATAAAAACCCTTGTAGCCGGTGGCGTCGGGTTTAGAGCTTTGCTCGCTCTCAGCAAAGAACCGCAACTTGCGCAAAGTTCTTACAATCGCTTCTTTACGCGTGATAAGTTTACGCTCAACTCCCACGGGATAAGCCGACAATGCCATGCCAATCGCCGCGATGCTTGAAGGCCATCCTTCTTTGGTGCAATCCGCAACCAGCCCATTCTCCAGATTGACTTCGTGAATGAAGTAGTTGAATGCGTCGGATTGAAGATCGGAAAGCAGGTCGTCCTGCTCGTCAGTTAGCTCGTTCATAGTCGGGAGTGATTCTAACGCAGCTTCCGTGGGCACTGCGAGAGCTTAAGAGCTAAACCCTGTGTCCCACGATATCGAACGAAAACTTGAGCTTGTCGCGAACCCGGACCAGTCCATGAAAGGCTGAGGTCGCTTTGACTTTGAAGTCGCTGCGATCGATTGAGAACTCGCCCTGCGCGCGTAAGTCGTTTCCGGTCACCGTAACCTTTGTGGGGATGGTGATTGGTCGCGTGACTCCATTCAAGGTCAGGTCTCCGGCTATCTTCAGGTCATCGATCGAGTTGCCGGTAACTTTTGTGCTGCGAAAGACAATGTCAGGATATTGATCGGGCAACAGCACAATGTCGTGCAGTTCTTTGTTGATAATCTTCTTCTGCGCATCGGTAAAGACGCTGCTGGTTTCTTCCATCGATGACGTTTTGGCATCGAGATTGAGCGAAGAACTCGTGAGCGAGCCGGGATCGAGTCGCGCCTCGCCGGTGAATTCGCGCACTGCGACCAGATGTTCATGACCCTTGAACCAAAACAATCCGCCGGCGAAAGCATGCGCGATGAACTTACTTTGTGCTGCATCGAGCCGGTAACTCGAGCCAGCCGCAGCCGCCAGTTTACTTCCACGATCTCGCGATGTTTCTGTGTAGGCAGAAGAGTCGTCGACTCGATTCGCGGATTGGTTTCTACTGCTCGCAGCCAACTCGTAACCCAGCGCCAGAACTACGACGCACAGTGAAAGCACCGCGGCCATCAATTTAAAACTCTTCATAAAACTTTCCTTTCCCAGACACTAACGCAATCTGTCGAGCGTGTTAACTCGTGAAACCTGCCGCTGGTTTGCCTCGCCGCAACCCATCAATCGAGTAGCGATCCAGATCGACAAACCATAGCAACACGAAATTGATGAGGGCGTATTGTAAGTTGTGTGCGACTGTAGGCGCGTCGCCGAGCATCACCACGCCGAAAGTCAATCCGATTAGCAATAACCCTGAAATCGTCAAACCTATTCGGGTGAACAAGCCCAGCACGATGAGCCCTCCTGCCGCGACTTCGCAAAAAGGAATCGCATAAGCAAAAGGCATAACCATCGCCGCGGGAAGCTTGCCGGAGAAGTGCTGATTCATGCCACCCACGAAATTCGCAATGCCACCCATGAACTTACCGATACCGAAAAACAAGAAGACCACGCCGAAGGTTAGGCGTAGCAGCCCATATGCACTTTCACGATGATTCATCCATTGGTCCTTTCTCACGCAAACGTCCCCGGACGCGCGCTCCTTTTCTCATCTCTCTTGCGCTTCTGCGCTTAAGCGATCGGGAATCGAAGAGACTAACGTTCAGACAGTGGCGAAAGGGGGGCGCAAAATACCGTGAGCTTTGTTAAGAGAAGTAGAGGGATAGAAATGTTGCCCGCTTGCGGATTTCGTGACGGAAAAGTTGGATTAGCGCGAAATCCATTTTGGCAGAAAAGCATTAGAACTTCGCAATCAGACCAACCCGCACCGCGCGTGGCGAACC
>DASWQK010000560.1:0-9827 GCA_036403735.1 Pyrinomonadaceae bacterium | reverse complement strand
CCATGAAACGCTTACTTTGGGCTGTTGCGTGCGCGCTACCGCTGATTATGGCGCACACGGTGAGTGCGCAAACAACGGATTTGGACCGGCTTGACGAGAAATTGCGCAAACACTTGGAAAAGAAAATGCCTGGTTGGTCATATAGACGAGTTGAGCCGATTCAAGGAAGCACTGGTGTATTGATCCAAGTGTGGTCGATGGAAAATCGTGCTGTTCGGATCGTTGTGGTACCGAAAAAATCCGCAACTGAGGCGAAAGAATCTATGCAGAATTTCCCTCGGAATGTAAAAGAAGCTCAACCGTGGTCAGAAGCAGGGGATGAGGGGTATGCATGGGGTTACGCGGGAAGACAAATACATTTTAGGAGAGGTAAAACGATTTTTGATATAGAGGTTGGGGCAGATGTCGATGCCGATCCTGACGCTAGCGCTTTAACGTGGAGCGAAAGGCGCGTGCGAGAAAAATCGGAGATAAAGAAATGGACAAAGGAATTTGCAGATCATGTTGTTGCCGCAGTAGATGCCCCGTGATTGGATTTCCCAAATATGAAAAAGGCCGTTCCATTTACATTTTTAGCGCTTGCTTTCTTAGCGTCACACGTGTTTGGACAAAGCGCGTCGGATCAAAGAGCGACTGCAGCCGAAACAGCAGCGTACCAGCGGCGAATGGAAGTACTATGCCATCCATCGGGCGCGATAACAATTCGCCTTGCTGCGTTGGGGCGCGAACCGGCAACGACGCCACCTCCGTACACTGAATACGACCGGATGCACTTCCAGATGTTCGAGTCCCAGAATTCCGGTGACGACCTGATGTGTTGGGATGACCGCAATCCCTATTATGCGTACCGGCCGGAGTTGATCAGAGACGGCGATATTCTGTCTTACACTAAACGAGCAAAGGAATTCGTCGCAAGAGCGGAACGAGAGCCAGCCGGCGACGGTTTCAGCCGCGCCCCGGAGACAATGATCTCAGGACGGGAGTATCCGAGCCGCTACGTGCAGCTCGAAGATTGGTACGAAACTCCCCTCAAAACAGGTCACTATCAACTTATCGTGCGAAGACAATTTCTACTTGGCGGTGATTGGGTCGAATCAAACCCGGTTACTTTCGATGTTGTGCCGCGAAAGCCACCGACTCCGATACCCGAAGCCTTTAGGCTGCGATTGGTTCCCGGTGACGTGAAGACAAAGTCCCAAGACCAGTCTTATAAATTAAGTTATGAAGCAGGTCTTGCTGTCGAATTAATAAATGACTCCGAGCAGCGAGTCCAAATCATTGTCATCGATAAGTATTACGGCAATCGTCCCCAGCTAACCAAAGACGGACAAATAATTCCCTACAGCGACGAGACGACGAAGCTAATTGAATCGAAGGAAAAAGACCCAAGACTAGTTGAGGTGGCTGCGAATCTTTATCTCGATCCCAAAACGAACGCGCGTCCGGATGGCTTCAGCTTGAAACAATGGTACGCACCGCTCGCGCCAGGCACCTATCACTTAACCGACCGCCGCCGTTTCGAGATCGGCGGACCGTGGACCAAGGACTCCATCGAACTCGTATTCGAAATTGTGCCGTAAGAAGTGATCGCCCATCGGACTGGAATCCTGGAAACTTCCGTCGAATACGAGTGCTCTTCCTGATCAATGAAGTGATCTTCTTTCGCCCATTCCTGATCGCGATCGTCGCCGCGCTGATTGCCGCATCGGCGTCAGCCCAGGAATTTCGCGCCTCGATCACGGGACGCGTCTCTGACCCTTCCACAGCCTCAGTGCCGTCAGCGCAGATCACCTTGGTCAACAAAAGCACCAACACTTCCGCGGTGATGCAAAGCGATTACGATGGCAACTACGCGATTCTTTATGTCGCAGCCGGCGTGTATGACGTTACGGTCGAAGCGGCCGGATTCAAAAAGTTGTCGCGCCGTGGAGTCGAGGTGCGCGTCGGCGACAAGCTCACGATTGATTTCGTGCTTGAAGTCGGTGAGATCCGCGAAGTGGTCAACATCACTAACGCTTTGCCGCTGCTTGAGTCAGCGTCAGCGTCAGCGGGACAAGTTATCGATCGCCGCAGAATTTCTGAGCTGCCGCTCTCTGACGGAAATCCGTTTGTCTTGTCGCGGCTTACTCCGGGGATTACTTACACGGGCGATCTGAAGTTCTCACGGCCGTTCGATAATCTCGGCACTTCATCAGTAGTTACGGCGGGCGCTCCGAGCGGAAACGAATTCACGCTCGACGGAGTTCCAAACACCGAGGGTAAAGAACCGCGGGTTGCATTTGTTCCGCCCGCAGACGCGGTCGAGGAATTCAAAGTCGTGACCGTGAGTTTCGACGCGCAGGAAGGTCACACCGCCGGCGCCGTGATCGATGTGAGTCTAAAGAGCGGCACAAACAAATTTCACGGGACGCTGTATGAGTTTGTCCGCAACGACATTCTTTCGGCGAATGATTTTTTCCTGAATGCCGCCGGACAACCGCGAAATGCGCTTCGTTACAATCGTTATGGAGGAACGCTCGGCGGGCCGGTGATGCTGCCGCATTTTGGTGCAGGTGGTTCACCGCTCTTTAATGGTAAGAACCACGCTTTGTTTTTCTTCGCCTATGAAGCATTAAAGGACGCGTTTCCGGAGCCGGCGCAATTCACGGTTCCGACATTGGCGGAACGCAACGGAAATTTCTCGGCTCTGCTCCCGCTCGGCATTCAGATCTTCGATCCACTCACGGCACAGCGCGCCGGCAATCGCATCCAGCGCACTGCATTTTTCAATAACATCATTCCGCAAGATCGAATCAGTTCGATTGCGCGCAACTACCTGGCGTTTTATCCGTTACCGAATCAGCCGGGCGACACCCAGGGCCGTAACAATTTCATTAGCGGGCAACCGCGCAGCGATACGTTCAATTCTGAGACGGTGCGGCTGAATTTCAAGTTCGATGAAAAGCACAGTTCGTTTTTCAATTACACGCGCAACAATCGCCGCGAATCGCGCTTCAATTGGACCGGCGTGATAAACGGTATCGTCCCGACGGGGACTTTTCTCTATCGTAATAACAACGGCGCCACTTACGATCATATATACACGCACTCATCGAAGACGGTGCTGAATCTGCGAGTAGGCTTCACGCGTTTCTTTTCTCCGACGATTCGTCTGCATGAAGGGAAATTCAATCCGGCACAATTGGGATTTTCGGCGGCCACGACCGCGTTGTTTGCAGGCGCATCGTATTTGCCGCGGTTCGAGATCGGCGGCTTCTCACCGATCGGTGACAGTCTGGGCAGCGCCTTCACCGATTACATCTACACCTTCCAGCCGACGCTGACCCGAATGTTCGGTAATCATCTGGTGAAGATCGGATACGACTCGCGTCCTTATCGCGAGAACGCGACCGGCCTCGGCAACGCAGCGGGTCGCTATGATTTTCGGACAGACTTTACGCGCGGCCCGTTCGATAATTCTGCGTCCGCTTCGATCGGACAAGAATTAGCCGCGGTATTGTTGGGCCAACCCTCTGGCGGCGTGATTGATCGCAATGCGGATCGTTCAAACCAGACACGCTTTCAGGCGGGCTTTTTTCAGGATGATTGGAAAGCGACTTCGCGCCTGACTTTGAATCTGGGGCTGAGATACGAATATGAAGGCGGGACAACGGAACTGTTCAATCGCAACATACGCGGGTTCGATGCGATCAGGTCGAATCCGATCGAACTGTCGGCGCGCGCCGCGTATGCCGCAAATCCAATTCCGGAAATTGCTCCTGCGAATTTCAAGGTGCGCGGTGGATTGCTGTTCGCTGATAAGAACCATCGCGGATTTTGGGTTGCTGACAAGAATAACTTTCAACCGCGGGCGGGCCTCGCTTTCCGCCTGAACGATCGCACGGTTGTCCGCGGTGGCTGGGCCATGTTCTCTGTTCCTTACCTGGTCGACGGTGTGCAACAGCCCGGCTTCTCGCAATCGACGAATCTGGTGCCGACGTTGGATAACGGTCTGACGTTTCGCGCGACGCTTGCAAATCCGTATCCGGACGGAGTAGCCCAACCACCTGGCGCGAGCTTAGGGCTCGCAACCTTCATCGGCCGCGACCTTGAATTCGTTCCCATTAATCGAAAGAACGGGCAGGCGCAACGCTGGCAATTAAGTTTGCAACGTGAATTGCCGGGACAATGGCTGGTTGAAGCTGCTTACGTTGGCGACCACGGTTATGATCTAAGCGTCGTCAACGATGCTCTAAACGCCGTGCCGGCGCGATACCTTTCCACCAGCAGTGTGCGCGATCAAGCGACGATCGATTTTCTGACTGCTAACGTAACAAATCCATTTCGCGGACTGGTCCCGGGCACAACTTTGAATGCCGACACGGTTCAGCGACAGCAGTTGCTGCGCCCTTTCCCGGAATTTGGGAACATCCGCACGCAACGCAACGACGGGTCGAGTATTTATCACTCCGCACAATTTCGAATCGAAAAAAGATTTTCGCGTGGGTACACGTTGCTCGGGAGTTATACGTGGTCCAAGCTGATCGAGAAAATGTCGTTTCTGAATCCTTCGGACGAGCTGTTCGAAAAACGAGTCTCGATCAACGACGCGCCACATCGCGCAGTTGTAAGCGGCATCTGGCAGATCCCGTTTCGTCATGATCAGAACAGGCGCGGCCCAGCGGATCGTTTAGCGAGAGTAGTTCTTAGTGGTTGGCAGGTTCAGGGGGTCTTTCAGGCGCAGAGCGGTCGGCCCTTAGAGTTGGCAAACGTAGTCTATTCGGGTAATCCAGGCGCGCTGCGCACGACGATCAAGGGAAGTACAGTCGATCGAACCTTCGCTACTGGCGGATTTTATTTTGCCGACGCCGCGGTACAGACCAACGGGGTCGTCGACCCGGCAAAGCAGCGAAACGATTCCCGCATTCGACTGGCGAATAACATAAGGACGCTGCCATCACACTTTCCGGGCTTTCGCGGGCAGCCGTTGATGCTTTGCGATCTGTCGGTGATTAGAACGTTTCCGTTCAGCGAAAGCGCCAGGCTCCAGTTGCGCGCAGAATTTCTTAACGCTTTCAATCATTCGCAATTCAGCGATCCGAATCTGGATCCTACCAACTCCAGTTTCGGTAAGACGACGAGTCAGGCAAATCTTCCGCGCAACATTCAGCTCGCAGTCAAGCTCATCTTTTGATTGGCTAATCACAATTGGGTTCGCGTTACGGTTGCGCGGGCAAATCGCATGCGTTAACATTTCGCGAAACTAAAACCACACCCGTTCTATAGGATGATCAAAAAATTGTTGGAGACGATTTATGTCCACAGCGCTCGTTGACGATATCAAGGAAATTAAGGAAGACAATCCGTTCGAGTCGATGATGTCGCGATTTGATCGAGCGGCGCAATTACTCAATCTCGATCCTGATTTATATGCGGTGATGCGGGTGCCCAATCGAGAGTTGAAAGTGTACATCCCCACCCGGATGGACTCAGGTCGCATTCAGGTCTTCGAAGGCTTTCGCGTGCAACACAACTTCGCCCGCGGTCCGGCGAAGGGAGGCATTCGCTATTCACCCGATGTCAATATCGATGAAATCAGAGCGCTGGCGGCGTGGATGACCTGGAAGTGCGCAGTGGTGAACGTTCCGTTTGGTGGTGCGAAGGGCGGCATCATTTGCGATCCGATGCAGATGTCGATGGGCGAGCTTGAACGGATGACGAGACGCTACGCGTCAGAGTTGCTCGACTTCATTGGACCGGAAAAGGATGTGCCTGCGCCCGACATGAATACTAACGAGCAGACAATGGCGTGGATCATGGACACGTATTCCATGCACGCGCGTCATACCGTCAACGCCGTTGTGACGGGCAAGCCGATCGATCTTGGTGGATCAAGAGGACGGCGTGAGGCGACGGGAAGGGGATTGTTGATTGTCATAACTGAAGCTGCAAAGCGATTCAAGATGACCCCGGCCGACACTCGCGTCGTAGTTCAGGGCAGCGGGAATGTAGGCGGCATTGCGGCACAGTTACTTCACGAAGCGGGTTTCAAGGTCGTTGGTATCTCAGATGTACATGGTGGTATCTACAACGCGAATGGACTCGAAATTCCGGCGGCGCTTAAACATCTACAAACCACAAGATCGTTCGAAGGCTTCAAGGGCGCCGAGCGTGTGAGTAATTCCGAGTTGCTTGAACTCGACTGCGACGTGTTGCTCCCGGCTGCAACGGAAAACCAGATTACCAGCAGTAACGCTGAGCGATTGAAGTGCAAGGTCCTCGCCGAAGGGGCTAATGGCCCGACCACCGCCGCCGCCGATGAAATACTCTATCGTAAGGGGATTTTTGTTATCCCGGACATCCTTGCTAACGCGGGTGGCGTAACAGTTTCATATTTCGAGTGGGTTCAGGACCGGATGGGATATTTCTGGCGTGAGGATGTGGTAAACGAACGGCTTCAGGACACGATGGTCGCGAGCTTTAACGATCTTTGCCGGTACGCGGATGCGCATTCGGTTGATACTCGGACGGCGGCATATATGCTCGCGATTGACCGGGTCGCCTACGACACACGGATGCGGGGCATCTATGCGTGACGGAAAAAACATAAACAAATCGCCCCTAAGTCGTGAAAATGTCTTGATTTCCGGCTATGTCAATGGTACGCTTCGGCCGTATTTTATGCTCACAAGTCGCGTGTAGTTTTTCTAGTCAGCGGACGTGACTATGAGCTCAGGTTATTGACATAGGCGCTTGGTTTGCTTATAAAGAAGCGCTAGACCAATCAGGCATTAAAACCAAAGAGAGGTCCTGTTCTTGCTTAAGGCCCCCTCTCAGTTGTCGCTCTCGACGAAATACATGAGCGACTCAGGGTTGTTAACGTTAGCGTTGACGCTGTAGTTCGAGCGTCCGTATCCATGTGGATAAGACCGACGGCGAGATGCTTCGAGCAGGCAATTCATCAAATCGACATCGGCGGCTCTTTGTCTTCACAGGTTCGGCCGCGCAACTTCTTATTGACTATCGCAGGAGGAACGCGATGAAACTCGCGAATAGGGTGCTACTTTGTGCACTCGCAATATTTGTCTTGTCGGCCGTTGCATTTGGGCAAACGCCGAGAGGTGGAAACGATCCCAGGAACTTGTCACCGTCCGTAGGGACCGGCGGCCCCGAAGGTGGGCCAACCGGTCTGTTTACGATTTACGACGGATCGACGTTAAGAAAGGGAGAGTTCACTTTTAGTTTTGCTTTTAGCAATTACGACCGTGATCCCGGTAACGTCGATATTACAGATTGGCCGGCAAGCTTTAACGTTGGATTGAACGATCACTTGGAGCTTTTCTTCAAGACCAACGCTTATCGCGGTATCAAGGTCAATAATCCGCAGAACCTGTCCAGCTTCTATCTGCCCAACACCCAGGGATACTTTGGCGCGGGTTTGCTTGGCAGTGGGCCGGCGATAATTTTGGCGCCTTCGGGTCCAAACGTCGGAACGATTGCGGGAACTGCAGTGTTTCGTCCGCCGTTTTGTCCAGCTTGCGTAGCGGGAACCGATCCCTTGGCCGTGTATTTCAGTGCGGGTCAGCCGTTTGTTGCCTATCCGTTTACTGGCGGCGCCGGTCCGAACTTCGGCCTTGGGCCAGGAGTGATCGGCGGGTTGTTCGGATTTCCCGGGTTTAGCGCGACGCTTGGGCCACCAACCGGCGGCACCACCAATTTCGGCGGTGCTGGCGCTTTCCCCGGTGTCGGCTCTCCGGTGGGCAGCATCCTGCCGGGCATAGTTTTGGCGACCATACAGCTGCCGTGCACGGCGCTGACCGGCAATTGCCGGCCGCCCGGTTCACCGGGTTCGCTGAATCCGATCGTAATTCCAACCAGCTTTACAATTGCGCCGTCCTATTTGCCTGATGCACCGTTCGTGAGCCGCCTTTACGGCGAATCCAGCTTCACGAACATGGTCATTGGCGCGAAGTGGCGGATAACCGGACCGAGGAATCCATTTGGTTTCGGTTTCATTCCGTTCTATCGCTGGTATCAAGACAAGGCTAAAGACGCTCAGGGCTTTAACCAGCTGCAGCGCGGCGCCAGCCCTGGTGGAAATATTGGCGACTTTGGTTTGGTGATGTTTGCGGATGCGCGTCTGAGCCGGTCGGTAAATCTTTCGGCCAATCTGGGTTACATTTTGAACAGTAATCCAAAGGGTGCTGACGGCGTTGCACTGTTGGATCGTCCGGATGAAGTAATCGCAGGTATAGCAGTTGATTTTCCAATCAACAAGTACGTGCAGCCGATCGCCGAATTTCGGTCGACTGAATACGTAGGTGGCCGCACGCCGAACGCATTTCAGAATAATCCAGTCGAGTTTCTCGCTGGTATCAAGATCTACCCGCGGCGATGGTGGGGATTTGGGGCCTGGTATCGAAGGGCCTTGAACGATCAGCGTCAGAAGAACATCGCGCCAACGGACGCCGCTGACACTGTTGCGAATGTCACCAACGTGAATGTTCCGGGCCGAGGCATTGTAATCGTGCCAGGCACGAGTGTGGTGGCGACCGCGGCGGGAATCCCGCTGGGCTTCCAGCCTTCGAGCGACCCATACGGATTCGGTGCGCAAGTTTGGTTTGGACATCGCAATAAGCGAGAGCCGACGATTCTGCCAAACCTACCGCCGGTGGCGTCAATTGCGGCCTCGGTGACAACTATCACCTTGCCATGTCCGCCGGGAACGAGGTCGGATACGTGTCCGGCAGCCGCCAGCACTGGCGTGCAGTTGACAACAACGGCAACTGATCCAGATGGCGACACTTTGCTTTATTCGTATACGGTCACTGGAGGCCGCGTTACCGGAGAGGGCGCCAACGTCAGTTGGGATCTTAGTGGACTGGGACCAGGAACCTACTCGGCTTCAGTCGATGTTGACGATGGCTGCGGTTGTATCACTTCGGCAACCACGACAGTTACGGTTGTTGCTTGCTCAAACTGCCGCAATCCACTAGTTTGCCCGACGGTCACCGTTAACTGTCCGACTGAGGTTGAAGAGACTGGTGCGGCAACGTTCCACGCGGACTTCAAACAGGGAACGCCCGTAGTTTCCGAGACCTATAACTGGAGCGTCTCGGCTGGTACGATTTCCAGTGGTCAGGGTACGTCGTCGATTACCGTGAGTGCTGCCGGTTTAGCCGGTCAAACAATCACGGCGACCGTTGAAATCGGTGGAGTTGACCCGAGCTGTTCGCGTACAGCTTCGTGTTCAACGCCGGTTAGGGGTAGGCCGCCTCTAGCACATAAGTTCGACGAGTATGGCAACATCCGCTTTAACGATGAAAAAGCCAGACTTGATAACTATGCGATTCAACTGCAGAACGAGCCGACAGCCACCGGCTACATCATTGGTTACGGCAGCTGCGATGCCGAGGGCCTGACGCGAGCGAATCGCGCCAAGGATTACCTCGTCAATACTCGTGGCATCGATGCCGGACGGTTGATGACGGTTGATGGCGGATGTCTGCCGGAATTGCAAGTCCAACTGTGGATCGCCCCGCAAGGTGCGACTCCGCCGACAGGAGATGCCACGGGGGTGGTTTCACCTTGTCCGGATTGCAAGAAGAAACCGGCAACTCGACGTCGCGGCGGTCGTCGCCGAGGCGAAGAGGAATAGGCTCAACAAACTAAACGCTCGCCACTCTTTTTAGAGTAGCGACCTTCTTCCGAAGTGGGCGGTGGTTCCAAAGGGATCGCCGCCCATTTCGCTTGTCTCGCCCCTGCATTTTGCCGCCGCAGGTTTCTCACTATCGTAAAGCATCAACTAGATCGGTATAATGCATCTGAAACCTTGTGGTTCCTTTCAA
>DASWQK010000559.1:0-9287 GCA_036403735.1 Pyrinomonadaceae bacterium | reverse complement strand
AAATTTCGAGGACCGGACGCGAAAACGGAGGTGCTTCTTGCAGAGTATAGGAACTACTGAATGGCTCAACAACCGACCGACCAGGGGGCCACTAGCCCAATCCATTTCTTCCTTTCAAAAGGCGGCGGCTACTAGCGACTTACTTGTCCCGGCCATTAACGGCTTACGACACCTTCCATCGTGGGCAATCCTGGCGACCGTTTTGCTCGCTACTAGTGGTATATGTGCAACAGTGATTGCACGGTCCCGCGCTGAGTTCCGGTCGTCTTCAGGCCAACGTGAAAGGCTCGTCTCAGAAATAGATTTTGTGCGTGGCGCTAACGCTTCCCTGCAGGTGGAGATTCGCAGACTCACAAACGATCCGAACGCGATTGAAGTTGCGGCACGAGAGAGGCTCGGGATGGTAAAGGCTAATGATGTCGTCGTAACGATGGAGTCAATTAATTCATCTAGCATGGTTTCATTTGTCCGCTAAATCGCATCCGCTTTACCCTGCTACTCTGTCCACGACTTCGGGTCCTTCCTAAACGCGCGCGATTGTTGTTTTGTCACAATCGCGCGCCTTCATTTTAGATCGTCGACCGCGCCTAAAATTGACAGCACCATGGCCATCAACTAATATCCCGTTTCAACAAATTCCGCCCCACGCAGTTGTTATTCAAGCCAATGCCACCTACTAAGCACGCCTCTGCTGGAGAGTCAACAGAGCCGGAATCCAGCACAGACAGCCCGAGCTCTTCGCCCGCGCGTAAGCCTGAACGAAAGACTTCGTTTCAAACAGTTTCACTCGAGGAAATCAACCGGCTGTACGATCCTTCGGACACCGAAAAAGTTGATTTTGATCGGGACATCTCGACGCCTGGGCAATTTCCTTACACTCGCGGGATACACGCCACTGGTTACCGCGGCAGGATCTGGACGATGCGGCAATTCGCTGGCTTCGGAACCCCGGAAGAAACGAACGGCCGTTTCAAGTATTTGCTGAAGGAAGGTCAGACCGGTCTTTCGGTAGCCTATGATTTGCCGGCTTTGATGGGTTACGACGCTGACTCGCCATTATCGGAGGGTGAAGTAGGTAAATGCGGTGTCGCGGTGTCGTCGCTTGCGGACATGGAGGCGCTGTTCGACGGGATTCCCCTTGAGGATGTTACCGTTTCGCAAACGATAAACGCACCAGCTTCAGTATTTCTGGCCATGTACCTTGTTGTCGCTGAGAAGCAAGGTGCGGACTGGAAGAAAATTTCAGGCACTTTACAGAATGACATTCTAAAAGAATATATCGCCCAGAAGGAATGGATTTACCCGATCCGTTCGGCGATGAAGTTAGTTATCGACACGTTCGAGTTTTGCACCCAACACGTGCCGCGTTACAACCCGATTTCCGTCAGCGGCTACCATATTCGCGAAGCCGGCGCCACCGCCTTACAGGAACTGGCATTCACCCTGCGCGACGGAATCGAATACGTCGATTGGGGAATGCGAGCCGGGCTGGATCTGGAGCGATTCGTTCCGCGTATTTCTTTTTTCTTTAACGCCCACAACGATTTTTTTGAAGAGGTGGCAAAGTACCGCGCCGCTCGTCGAATTTGGGCCCGCGTGATGCGCGATCGCTTTGGCGCCGTAAACGAGCGCACGATGCAGATGCGCTTTCACACCCAGACAGCCGGCGTCTCTCTGACGGTTCAGCAACCGCTGAACAATATTATTCGCGTGGCGATTCAAGCGCTGGCGGGCGTGCTTGGCGGCACCCAATCACTGCACACCGATGCCTATGATGAAGCCCTCGCATTGCCTACCGACAGAGCCGCGCTGATTGCCCTGCGCACTCAGCAAATAATCGCTGAAGAGACAGGCGTCGCTAACACTGTCGACCCGCTCGGTGGTTCTTATTTCGTTGAGGCGCTTACGAACAAGATGGAAGAAGGCGCGCTGGATTACTTTGAGCGAATTGATGCGATGGGCGGAATGGTCGACGCGGTTGAGAAGGGTTTCCCCCAACGGGAAATTCAGGAGTCGGCGTATCAATACCAGAAGGCCTTTGAGCGCGGTGACCAGACGATCGTCGGTGTTAACAAGTACGCGATGGAAAACGAGCCGCAGCAAGTTCCGACTCTCGTAATCGATGAGTCGGTTCGACATCGTCAGGTCGAACGGCTCGAGAGGGCGCGCGCGCGGAGAGATAAAGGCGCGGTGTCGCGCACGCTCGACCTACTACGAAAAGTCGCACAGCGCGGCGACAACACGATGCCCGCCACTATCGACGCCGTCAGAGAATATGCGACTCTCGGAGAGATTTGCTCAGCCTTGCGCGACGTTTACGGAGTCTACGAAGAGCCTGCGATCTAAATCTCTTATGAATCCAGCTGCCAGAAAAATTAGAGTCTTGGTCGCTAAACCCGGTCTCGATGGTCACGATCGAGGAGCGAAGGTGATTGCGCGCGCTTTGCGCGACGCGGGCATGGAAGTCATTTATACCGGGTTGCGCCAGACGCCGGAGATGATCGCGGCCGCGGCCTTGCAAGAGGACGTGGACGCTGTGGGCGTTTCGATTCTGAGCGGAGCGCACAACACGCTTTGCCCGCGAATCGTTTCGCTGCTACGCGAAGAAGGATTGAAAGATACCTTGGTGGTCCTGGGAGGTATCGTGCCTCAGGAAGATATCCCGAAACTAAAAGCCCAAGGTGTGGCTGAAGTTTTTCTACCCGGTACAAACACTCAGGATATTGCCGACTTTATTCGAAAGAACGTGAAGCCACGCGATTAAGTTAGTCACGACTCATTTCTTTCGTAAGAACCGCTCAATTCCCTTCTTACAATCGTCACTCATGCGGGCGGTAACATTAGCATCAACGCCACACTGCAAAGCATCTTCAAAGCTCATCGCATCTGTCTGATATAGAAGTCGCTTTGTAAGAGAGACTGCTGAGCTACTCGTCTTAGTGAACTGTTGAATGAACGCGTCGACTTCATCATCGAACGCTTCATCATCCATTACGCGGTTGATCAACCCCATCGCGACTGCTTCTTCAGCGCCAATCTCTCTGCCCAACGTCACCAATTCAAACGCGCGCTTCTCAGAAACATTGCGGCGCAGGATCGCCATGACCATGGCGGGCACAAAACCGATTTTCACTTCCGGATAACCAAAGCGGCTCGATCGCGCCGCCAAAACGATATCGCAAGCCGTTGCCAGGCCACAGCCACCCGCTAATGCCCTGCCCTTCACTGCCGCAATCACTGGTTGCCTCACAGAACGGATCAGCACGAATAGCTGCATCAGTGATCGCGCATCGTCAAGGTTTTCTTCAACTGATGCACTGGCGATTTTTTGTACCGCGGCGAGATCGGCACCGGAGCAAAAGTCGGATCCAGCCCCGGTAACTACTATCACTCTTACTTCATCATCGTCATTCGCGCGGCGCAGTGCGTCCTTGAGACTCGCGATAAGCTCATCGTTGAGCGCGTTACGCTTTTCCGGACGATTCAACGTGATGCGAGCCACGCCTTCCGGCGCTTCGTAGAGCACAGTTTGATCGGCAGTCATTCTCAGTTCTCAGTCCTGCGCACTAGAGTCCTAATTTTTTCGCCTCTGCATCTTCGATTTCGACTTCCATTCGCAGCAAAGCCGTGGAAAACGTTTTTCCTTGCGCATCGGTCATTAAAGAAAGCGTACCGCCGCCGCCGAGACTCTCATGCAGCAGAAAATTCAGCGCGCCCAGGTTTGGCAACTCGAATCGCTCCACCTCACCTTTGCAGATACCTCTAAAGTGTTCCTTGACTCGCGCCGACGTCACTTCACGGACGAGGAAGGGATAGACTTCATCGCGTAAAGCGATCAAGCCGACGTTGGCCGTGTCTCCCTTGTCGCCTGAGCGCGCGTGCGCGATTGTTGTTAGTTGAATCTTCAAGACGATCGGCTCCCCGCATTAGGCTTTGCTCAATAGTTTTTCCACATCTGCAACTGCTTGACGTACCGTTTTCTGCGCCTGAGTCTTTGCCGGGTTTAAGAACATGTGGATCTCATTTGCACGAAAGGAATAGTTCTGAATGTTGTTTATCCGCTGAAGCTCGCTGGCGTAATTAGTTATATCGCCGTAAGCCTGCTTGATTGAGGACTTAGTCGATGGCTCGATCCCGGCAAGTGATCCGCTTTTCTTGACTTCACGAAAGACCTCCTCTGAGACAGGCTGAAAATTACTCAAATCCTTTGACAACACCTCGGCGTTGTCCCGAAGCTCGTCCAACAAATTGACGAGATCTCGGCTGAACATTCGTGCATCTTGATCAGCGATGTCGTGTGACCATCCACGAATCATCTCGGGAATGTGCGCGAGAATATCAGCGTCGGTCTCAAACTCTTTTGGATTTATGAGGACTTTGTCTCGCACTCCTTCGCGATGAATTCCATTCTTGGAATAGACTTGGATTTTGATTCTTCGTTGCTGAACAGCGGTTAAGAAAGCCGCGATTGCTAGTTCTTGCTCGATCCACACCGAAGCACGCACTGTCTTCCCATAAGCTGAGGAAACTTCTCCGCGCTCATGCATAACGCAGATTAAACCGAAACAATTGTCCAACTGGGAAAATATGTGCTGGGTGACGCCCTCAAGAGTTGATTGGTTCTCAGCAAAATATCCTTGGAACACACCGCTCTTGTCGATTAGTTCCTTAATGCGCCGCCCAAGAGCTTTTTCTGCCGGCGTAACTTGACCACAACTAATGAATATTAACGGCTTCTCAGAGTTCATTTTTCACACTTCAATTACCTGAACGCTCGCAGTGATTTCACTCTTGGGAATAAGCGCCGGCCAATAAGCAATAACCTCTTCAACCTTGGGCCGGCCGCCGGCGAATCCAGTTACGCCCGGCGGCCCGGTCAGGATCAACGGTGCAATCTCTTTCGTGAATCGTTCGATTGAAGTTCGATCATTTCCGCGCACTCCGACGCGCAATTGCACTTCAGCTAAGTCAGGCGAAGGTTCTCCGGCAAGTGGACCATGCGTAGCGTTTGCGCCCACGTACTCAGTCAGGATTTGATCGAACCGCAACCCCAGCCGATCGAGCCGCGCGCGCAGAATTTGATCCGCCGCAGTCGCTTTTGCAAAAGCATCCGGCCAAGAATAAACCAAGGTGCCGACAGCTTTGTATCCGGCGGAATAGCTGATTGAAACCTTGAGTGAATCCGTCGCGGGGCGACCTTTAATGCCAAAGACTTTGACTCGATCAGCTCCGTCAGCCGCCAGTTGAATGGTTGTGAAATCTGCTACGCAATCCGGCGTGATGTATTCGTGTGGATCGCCCATCTCATAAACAAGCTGTTCCTTTACGGAAGGCACGCTGACGCGGCCGCCGGTCCCTGCGTGCTTGGTGATGACGAAGGTGGCGTCGGCGGAAGCTTCGGCGATCGGAAAACCGACGTTCGCCATGTCAGGAATTGATTGCCACTCATGCTGACAATTTCCGCCCGAGCATTGCGCACCGCATTCGATGATGTGTCCGGCGATTGTCCCGGCCGCGAGTTTGTCCCAATCATCAGCAGCCCAGCCAAATTCATGAATCATTGGCCCAAGTGTGAGTCCCGTGTCGGTCGCGCGACCGGTGATGACAACTTGCGCGCCCTTATTCAACGCTTCAACAATTGGCGCAGCACCCAGGTAAGCATTCGCGCTTTGAATTCGATCGCGGACAGAGCTCAAGGGCTCGCCGGTATCCATATTGCGCAACTCGATGCCGCGCGCCAGAAAATCATCGACGCGATCGAGAATGTCATCGCCGGCGACAATGCCTATTTTGACTTTGCCGCCAAGGCCTAACGCTCGCGCTACTTCGGCGACGGCGGCCGCGCAACCTCTGACGTTCACACCTCCAGCGTTTGCGATCACTTTGATGTCTCGCGCGACGCATGCCGGCAGAATCTCTTTCATCAACGAAACGAAGTCGCGCGCGTAACCAGCTTTTGGATCACGGGCCTTCTGCTTTTGCATGATCGACATCGTGACTTCCGCCAGATAATCGAGCATCAAATAATCGATCGGCCCGCCCTCAACCTGACGCACCGGCGCGTCCGGCAAGTCACCCCAAAAGCCCTGACCCGCAGCTATTCGAATCAGCTGTTTCATCTCGTCAACTTTTTTCTCGTCTTAACATAATGAGACACGGGGAACCGAACGGACGAAACGTCGCCAATCTACGTTTCGTCTCGACGCGTCCCCGTGTCTTCGCGTCTCCGCGTCGATCACCTAATGCGTGATCGTTAAGGAGTCGTCTTTGCCGGCGCGGCTTCCGTCTTCTTGGTCGTCGATCGGTGCTTGCGCGGCTTCGGCTTCATTGCGCCACCGGTCGGCGTGAAGCTAACCGACATCTTCTCGCCGGGCACGCTCATCAGCCAGAGCTTGTCGCCCATTTTCTTGGCTCGCATTGAGATGGCGGGCAAAGCTGCCGGCGGATTTGGACTCGGCGTAGGTGGCGTCAGATCACCCATCATCATCGTCACTGCCGTATAGCCGCAGGTTGTGACCGCGGTCATGCGCCCATTGTGCGTCTCAGGGCCGGCAGTCATTGTAAAGTTGGTACCGGTGATCGTAAGCGTAGCGTCGACGGCAGCTTCGGTGCCGTGCTTGGCTTTGCCTGTGTAGGTCCCTGAAAGATCAGTCTGCTCCTGCTGCGTCGGATCGCAACGGCCGGTCTTCTTCGGAGTTGCCATTGAAGTAGCGTCGCCGGTCGTTTTAGCGGCGCCTCTTCGGCCACGGCGTGTCCGCGGAGCCGCGTTGGTGTTGGCAGTCGTGGCATCACTGCTTTGATCTGCAGTATTCGTGTTCGCAGGCTTCTTGCTGGTGCGACGGCCGGTCCGTTTAGGCTTGTTAGTGTTGCTGGGCGCCATGGTAGTGCTCGAGTTGGTGTTTTGCGCCGATACGACCAACCCAGCGCAGGTCATTGCGGCGACCAGGACAACGCCCAGAACGAAAAGGTAGATGGTGCTCTTTCTCACGGATGTTTCTCCTTTGTTACTTGTCCAGAATCTGCGGATAGAACTCCTAAGTTAATGAAGCCGGCAAAATAAATTGGCCCAAATGTGGACCTGAATAATTCAAACTCACGCGCAATGCAAGCTCCAGCGCGTTACGGGTATCTTCCGGAGCAATTACCGCATCTACAAATCCACGCGCCGCTGCGTATTTCGCATCCAGATCCCGCTCGTAAGTCTCGCGCACGCTCTTCATTTCGAGTTCCAGCTCCTGGCCTGGATCCTCGCTCCGCGCGCGCAGTTTCTCTAGCTGACTGCCAAACACCGCTTGCACTGCGGATTCGCCTTCCATCACACCCATGCGGCCGGTGGGCCAACTAAAAATGAAATCAGGATCAAAACCCTGACCGGCCATGGCGTAATAGCCTGCGCCCGAAGCGTGATTGACCGTCAAGACAATTTTCGGGACAGTGGCCGTCGCCATCGCTTCGACGAAGCGTGCGCCCGCGCGAATGATTCCGGAATGTTCAGCTTCTGGTCCAACCATGAAGCCGGAGACGTCCTGGATAAAAACGATCGGTGTCTGATGACGATTGCAGGTATCGATAAAGTAAGCCACCTTCTCGGCCGATTCAGTGTAGATGATGCCGCCAAACTTTGGGGCACCGCCGGAGGGATCGCGAAACATGCCGCGCGCGTTCGCGATCACGCCAACCTGAATTCCGCCAATACTCGCATGACCCGTAATAATTTCTTTCGCATAGTCCGCCTGAAACTCATCGAGATGCCCTTCGTCGAGCACACAATCAAGAAGCTCGCGCATGTTGTAGGGCTGGCGATGGTCTTCAGGAAGGATTTCGCAGATTTTTTCCGCGGGAGCGCCGGCATTTTTGCCGGAGGTTCGCAGGCTTCCAGTCTGCACATTCTTTGGCAGCTCCGAAACAAACTCTCTTATCTTTGCAATCGCCGCTTCATCATCCT
This sequence comes from Pyrinomonadaceae bacterium, assembly GCA_036403735.1. Lineage (GTDB taxonomy): Bacteria > Acidobacteriota > Blastocatellia > Pyrinomonadales > Pyrinomonadaceae > UBA11740. Next base: position 1,342 of record DASWQK010000559.1, on the reverse strand, counting down.
TGACGCGATAATGCGCCACACCGGAGATCTCATTATGCGTACGCGCGCCGCCGAGTGATTCGTTGTCGATCGTCTGTCCCGTCGCGCCCTTAACGAGATTCGCGCCGCCCAATCCCATGAATGAAGTGCCTTCGACCATGATGATGGTGTCGGACAGCGCGGGCAGATAGGCGCCCCCCGCGATGCACGGACCCATCACCGCCGAAATCTGCGGGACCTTCAGATAGCGGCGCATGATCGAGTTGTAATAGAAAATTCGTGACGCGCCGTACTGTCCCGGAAAAACGCCGCCCTGATAAGGAAGATTGACGCCGGCCGAATCGACGAGGTAAATGATCGGCACGCGCGAGCGCATCGCGATTTCCTGCGCGCGCAGAATCTTCTTAATCGTCTCAGGCCACCACGATCCGGCTTTGACGGTAGCGTCATTAGCCACCACGACGACTTCTCTGCCGGCCACGCGACCAATTGTCGTTACGACGCCAGCGGCCGGAGCTGCTCCAATCTCTTCGTTTCCACTTTGCTCTTTGCTCTTTGCCCTTTGCTCCCTGTATTGATCGTAGGCAACGAGCAAACCAATTTCCTGCCGATAAGTTTCCTTGTCGAAAAGCAGATCGATTCGCTCACGCGCGGTAAGCTTGCCCTGCTTATGTTGCTTGTCGATTTTGTCCCGCCCACCACCGAGGCGCAGTCTCTCTTCGAGTTGGCGAAGCTCTCGCGTTAACTCGCGCAGACGTCCACGCGCATGAGTGGGCGGCAGTTCTGGCGATGAAGTTGGTGGTGTAGTAACGCGCGAGAGCGTCTTGACGGTGAACTTGGACGCTTGCATGCTTCGAGACTCGGAAGTCACTTCACTGCTCACTGCTGCGATATTCGCCTGATGCTCTGATTGATTGAACTAACGGGAAAATAGCACAGATCAAAGCTCAAGGTCATCTAGGATCAGCACATCGAGGTCGGTGACGCGGCGCATAGAGCGATCATTGCAGACGATAGCCTGGCAACCAGCCTCAAGAGCGAACGCGATCCGGATTGCATCGGGCAGCCGAAAACCATAGGTTGCGCGAATACGAGCGGCGTACTCCGCCACGTATTCACCGGAACAGTGTGGGAGTTGGCGCTATTGAGAAGCAATTCTCGGTACGCCTGCTGAAGATCGTTTCTCCCCTGAGATGATCGGCTGAACCAAAACTTCGGTCAAGCTAATGACGGAAGTCCAACCATTCAGCACTCCAGTGGCTACGCGATTGAAGATGTCTGAAACCAGCTCGTCGTAAGCAGGGTTCGCTTCAACGAAATAAATGATTGGCGCAGTGTCAAAGGCAAGGTTTGATACTCGTGC